>NZ_JACJPZ010000030.1:0-63007 GCF_014696335.1 Dolichospermum sp. FACHB-1250 | reverse complement strand
CTTGCCCGCAGTAGAGCTTACCGACCTGACCTTTAGCCCTGACTACAAACCAACAAAAAATTACAGCAGTTTCCAGCATTATAAAGTACAGATATTAATGATAAAACTCTTGTAGTGCGGGCATCTTGCCCGCAGTAGAGCTTACCGACCTGACCTTTAGCCCTGACTACAAACCAACAAAAAATTACAGCAGTTCCCAGCATTATAAAGTACAGATATTAATGATAAAACTCTTGTGGTGCGGGCATCTTGCCCGCAGTAGAGCTTACCGACCTGACCTTTAGCCCTGACTACAAACCAACAAAAAATTACAGCAGTTCCCAGCATTATAAAGTACAGATATTAATGATAAAACTCTTGTGGTGCGGGCATCTTGCCCGCATAAGGTGTACCTCACTCAATCTGAACTTGCTGTATCAAAAAACTAGAATTTTTGGTGAGATTTGCGTCAGTCCTATGATTCCTTCTCGACCTTGGGGACAATGTTAGGACGTTCTTTACTCTCCCAACCTGGGGGACGTTTGGAATTGTACCAGGCAATTGAACCAATGGTAACAGCAGCGATAAAACCGACTACATACACCAAAGTAAAAGCTAAGGGAAAGTGATTTCCCGTCGCTTCGGCTTGAACTTGGAGCAATAAATAACTCATGAGGATATTCGCTTAATGTAGGTTACACTTCTTCATAAAGTATAAACTAAGCGGATCACCTACATCTGTCCTAGGAAAAATCTTTCCTATTCAAAGACATACAGCAGTTATCCGTTTATGAAGTACAGATATTAATGATAAAACTCTTGTGGTGCGGGCAAGATGCCCGCACAAAGTGTACCTCACTCAAAGCTACTTGCTGTAATATTAATTTATAATCCTGGTGAAGAATTGGGTTTAAGTCTTTCTCTCCAGGAAGGTTGTGGTGGTGAAGATGCTCCAGAATTATTCTCTGTTGAAGAAGATAAATTTTCAGAGCGTGATTCCTCGCTGCGATATCGTCTTTCTCTACGAGAGGAGGCAGATGTGTTATTTTCTTCCTGAGAATAGCGTCGTCTGCGTCTACTTCTACTATCTGTTGTATCTTCCGACTGAGAATAGCGTCGTCTGCGTCTACTTCTACTATCTGTTGTATCTTCCGACTGAGAATAACGTCGTCTGCGTCTGGATGTACTATCTGTTGTATCTTCCGACTGAGAATAACGTCGTCTGCGTCTACTTCTACTATCTGTTGTATCTTCCGACTGAGAATAACGTCGTCTGCGTCTGGGGGTGTTTTCTGTTGTATCTTCCGACTGAGAATAACGTCGTCTGCGTCTGGGGGTGTTTTCTGTTGTATCTTCCGACTGGTAATAGCGTCGTCTGCGTCTACTTCTACTCGATGAATCAGAATTTTCAGTATTATCCCGATCTGATTTTTGATCATTATCATTAATCACTCTACGGATAACTTTTTTAGGTTTGATAGGTTCAGCTTTAATACTACCTTTGCGGTTTTCTAGTTTGGGCAAGCTGGGAAATTTTTCTACAGACATTCCCTCTACTGCTTTCTCCATAAATTCATGCCAAGCATAAGCAGCACTACCACTACTACCATAGGTTGGGGTATTATCATCATTTCCTAACCATACTCCAGTGACAACTTGGGGAATATAACCAATAAACCATAAATCACGGGCTTCATCAGAAGTTCCTGTTTTTCCGGCCACTTGTCTATCATTTAATTCAGCCGCAGCCCCAGTTCCGTCTGTAACAACATTTTTTAACATCCAAGTCATGATGGTACTACTATCAGCATCTAAAACTTGCTTAGGTTCATATTTAGCAGACCAAATGACATTCCCTTCGCGGTTGAGGATGCGACGAATCCCGTGGGCTTCTATATAATTTCCTTGGGTAGCAAATGTACCATAAGCATTAGTTAGTTCTAATAAGTTGACTTCATTAGAACCAAGAGCTAAAGAATAGGTAGGTTTTAGTTCTGATTTAATTCCCATCTCATGGGCCAATTTAATGGTTGGTTGAAAACCCGCATCTATTAATACTTTCACAGCAATTGTATTTACGGATTTGGTGAGAGCATCCCTCATATTTAACCAGCCGGAGAAGTTGTCATGGTAGTTTTTTGGCTCATAACCATCTATTGATAAAGGTTCATCTAAATAGCTATCGTAAGGGTTTTTACCTGTTGCGATCGCTGTAGCATAGACAAATCCTTTAAAAGTTGATCCTGGTTGTCTTTGTGCCTGAGTAACGCGATTAAATTGGTTTTTACCAAAGTCTTTTCCTCCCACCATGGCCTGAATTTCCCCATTTCGAGGATCTATGGCCACCAGAGCCGCTTCTTTAAAGTTTTGCCACCGTCCTTCATTTTTCAAGATTTTTGTGACTGCTGCTTCTGCGGCTTTTTGCCAAGTTGGGTTTAAACTAGTTTCTACCACTAAACCACCACTAGCCAAGATATCAGGAGAAAGGTGCTTTGGTAATTCCTTTTGAATATAAGTAGTAAAGTAGGGAGAATCTACCTGCCACCGTTTGGGTAAGTTGCTGTTAACTATTAATGGTTCTTGAATAGCGGCTTGTTTTTGTACTGGTGTAATTATGCCATCTTCTTCCATCCGCTGCAACACCAGATTTCGCCGTTCTGTGGCTGCTTTTAGGTTTTTGTCTGGTGCATAGACGTTAGGTGCGGGAGCTAAACCAGCCAAAGTGGCCATTTCTGATAAGGTAAGTTGATCTACGGACTTACTAAAGTATACCCAAGCTGCATCGCCCACACCATAAGCACCAGAGCCTAAATAGACAAGATTTAGATAACGTTCGAGAATCTGATCTTTTGTTAATTGCTGCTCTATTTTTTGGGCTAACCGGATTTCTTTCAGTTTACGCCAGAAGGTTTTTTCTTGTTTGAGGAAGAGAATGCGGGCTACCTGTTGGGTAATGGTACTACCACCTTCTACCACATCTTGCGATCGCAAATTATTAATCACCGCTCTCATAATCCCTTGGCTATCAACTCCATTGTGTTGATTAAATCTTCGGTCTTCTGAAGAAATAAAAGCCTTTTTGAGATGATCTGGTATTTGTTCTAGTTGCAACTGCTCTCTAGTTGCTTCACCTTGCTGTTGTAACACAGTACCATCAGCAGCTTTAATAGTCAGTGTTTGCTCTCGCACTACTGCTTTGAGTGCCGAATGATTTGGTAAGTTTTTATCTATTTCTAAGATTATGTAATGGAAAGCAATCATTCCACCACCTACACCTAAACCCGCCCAAAACCAAAAACGACGATAAAATGGTTTATCGCTACTCAAGATTCTAGATGATAGGGTTCTCACCTGGTTTAATAATTGCTTTGCCTTCACCTGCATTTTCAGTAGTAAGTTTTCATCTGCTGTAGTTAGCAGCAATAGTTCTTGTTTATTTTATCACAGTTAAGGCTATTGTTTAGTAACATAGGAAGTATTTTCTCTTCCTAGCCCCACAATTTTCACAAAAGTTAATACTCAGAATTTTTTTATACATTAACTTCATGTATATGCCAGTATTTATAGGCGTGATAACGTTAAATTTAGAAAGATGAAAATTCCTAAATTAGAGGATATTTGTACAGTATTAGACATCTGGTAAAAAAGAATGTAGAGCCGAAAATCCCTACATCAGGAACGTCTACATAAAGGTTCTTTTGTCAACTTTGCGACTTTTTTAAAATCCTCTGATTCGGGATATTGAAAATAATAATTTTAATTTTTTCTTTATAGTTACTCCTAACTATTGAAAATATGGATAAAATCAGACTTAGGATGGATGTATTGGTGGTAAAAGTAGTTTTTTTTACCTAGAAAATGCTAATTTTAATACTACAAATCAAAATCAAAAAATATATATTATTCATATCTAGCACAGTAGGAAACATCAAGGTAGAAAGAAGGTAAAGGTAAAAGGTAAATTTACTTCTTTTCACCCTCTAAATATTTCATCTTGATGTTTCTCTTTTTTTCAATTTCCCATTTCTAAATTAAACATAAATTAAATAAATTACTCTAAATAAATTATTCCCGCGCTCCAGCTTCTCTTAATATTTTGCTAATACCCCGATAATTATTAAATTCTGCAATCATTAAAGCTGTATAACCACCCTGGTTTTTTAAATTGACATCCGCCCCAAATTGTAGTAACATCTCCACAGCTTGACTATAACCTTCAGCTACAGCCCACATTAAAGCCGTTGTTCCCGAAGAGTTTTGTAAGTTTACATTTGCTGCTTTTGCTAGTAATAACTGAAATATTTCGGGATAATTTGCAGTTATGGCTTTAACTAAAGCAGTTTTACCATCATCTGCTAATTTATTTATATCTGCACCATAATCAAGTAATAATTTTACTGTTGGGAAATGTCCTTGAGACACTGCTAATGTCAGCGCAACTTCTCCAAAATTTTTCTTTTCCATATCTGCACCAGCAGCCAGCAAAACTGCTACTATATCACTATACCCCTGGAATGCTGCTATTAGTAAAGGTGTATCTCCCAAATGATTTCTAATTTGCACATCTGCCCCTCTTTGTAGTAAGATCTTGACTACATCAATATATTCTTCCACAACGGCTAAATGTAACGCTGTTTCCCCTTCTTGATCTTGGTGATTAATTTCTGCACCTGCATCTAATAAAGCAGTTATAATATCGGTATTTCCTGTTGCTGTAGCTGCTAATAATGCTGTTTGATGATCAACATTTTTGATATTAACATCAGCCCCAGATGATATCAATGCTTGTACTATTTCTAAGTAGCCTAAATCTGCGGACATCATTAATACTGTCTCACCTCCCCGATCTTGACTATTGACAATATTGTTATTTTGTGTTAATGCTTTGACCATGACCGGATGTTTGTGTTTGACTGCAAGCTTTAACGCGGTGTCATTATCTTTGTCAGTAATCTTTACATCAGCACCCGCACCTAATAAGATTTGTCCAATTTCAATATAACCCTTCAGTGCTGCTATCATTAATGCTGTACTACCATCTTCATTAATAGCATTAACATTTGCTCCTCTAGAGATTAATAGCTTGACAACATCTATCTGATTAGCACTAGCAGCCAGCATTAATGCTGTTAAGTGATAGGTTTTTCTAAAAAAGTTAATATTAGCACCAGCATCTAAGAGCGATCGCACAATTTCCGTATAACCTAAATTCGCAGCTAACATCAATACCGTATTTCCATGGTTATCGGTTGTATCCACATTAGCCCCATAAGCCAGCAGCGCGGACACATTTTTGATATCCCCACTTTTCACAGCCTTGAGCAATGTGGTATCTTTATTTCCTGTATTTTCTGTCATTGGTTATATCCTATTTGATCAGATGTATATGAATTATGTTTCACAGTCTAGACGTACAATCGCAGAGAGTAAGAGCTTATTAGCTAGAATGTTTCACTTTCATATCCTAATTCAGTAAGGCGGGAAAATTGCTGAGTCAAGAAAATAAATATCTGCTAAATATGCTAAGTTTTATGAAGATTTAATAAAGGGAAGTAAAAAATATGGCTCTTGAATTGACTCCAACAATAAAATTTTGGCTGAATTTTGCTCACCCAGCTACCATGTGGGTACTATTAGCGCTTTCCCTCTATGCTGCATATTTAGGGTTGCAAGTACAGCGTACCAGAAATGCTCAAGGTGAAGAAAAGAAAGAGCTAGTTAAAGGACGATATACTATCAAACACCACCAAATAGGTTCTATCATCTTAGCTTTGATGGTAGCAGGTTCTATTGGTGGTATGGCTGTTACTTACATTAATAATGGTAAATTATTTGTCGGACCTCATCTCCTAGCTGGATTAAGTATGACAGGTTTAATTGCTTTTTCTGCATCTCTGTCTCCTTTTATGCAAAAAGGAGCAAATTGGGCCAGGATGACGCATATATTGTTAAATTTCGCTATTTTAGGACTTTTTGCCTGGCAAGCTTTCTCTGGTATCGAAATCATCCAGAGAATTTTAACTAATGCTTAGATTATCATTAGTCATGGGTAATGGGTAATGGGTAATGGGTAATGGGTAATGGGTAATGGGTAATGGGTAATTGACTGATTTTCATTGCACCATGCACCATTTCCTATTCCACTGCGGTCAACTTCCCGATTCCTGTATCTGACTGAGATGGGAAATGGTATATTACTTGCATTTCCTTTATTTCCTTGGTGGAAACGGAATATTTAAAGATTTATAAAAGTCTTTTTTTACCTGGTGTGTGAGACGACGGGAAATTTGATGAACAATTTGATTTAGGATGCGATCGCCTGTAGACTGAATTAAAGCATGAGGTAATCGCTGAATAAATTTGGGAAAGTGTAACTCAACTACCAAATCTAATTCCCATTCCACCCGTGTAATTCCATCCACACCATCTATTAACCGTGTTAATGATTTATAATCTACCTCATAACCAGGAGCTTGATAATCAGGTAAAGGAATAGTCCGAATGTGGTATTTTCGATCTTGAAGGGTTGATAACTCCAAACCAATCTTAGGTTCTACATCATAACCAAAAGCACCGAATTTACCCACAACTAAAGCATAACTATTTTCACTCAAAGGGTTTACCTTCATAGGTTCCGCACAACGGCTAAACCATGAAGCATGATTGTTAAAATACGCCTCTACCTGCTCCATGCTTGCATATACTTCCATGCAATTTTGATAACTCCCATAGAATCTAGTTTGACTTATGTTCTCTTGTATTAATACATTATCATTAGCTGATAAGTTTCCATTCATACTTGAAATAGCCTCTTGTACTTCCAAAGATTGATATTTCCTGTTGTTTGTCACCATAAATTTGTTTTTTGTATATTTTGAAGTTTGTTTATTTTTCTATATTAATGATTTTCAATATGGCTAATGCTATCTTAGCCTACTGAAAGTTTCTCAAATATCATTAATTCAAAGGAGTTAAATTCTGAAAAGCTTTGAACTAAAAGGTGTAGAAAAACTCATTGCTCCCATAGCCTCACTTTTGGGATTTGTGTACCTGTTTCAATGGTATATTTATGGGGATATCCAATCATCCCCCGAACCTGTATTTACTAGAAAACAGCCTCCTCTAGTTATGCGGGGTGGAGATCCTTATATCCGGGCATTAATGCGAACTATTTCTGCCAGTGAAGCCAATAGTAACCGTCCCTACTCTATTCTATATGGTGGTGAACAAGTCCATGATCTGAGTCGTCACCCAGAAAAATGTGTGACTATCGTTACTGGACCAAATACAGGTAACTGTTCCACTGCTGCTGGCCGCTATCAAATTATTAACACAACTTGGCATCAAATTGCCCCCCGCTATCACCCAAAACCTCAACATAAGATATTTTGGACTAACTATAGTTTTGAAGCAGAGTATCAAGATACAGTAGTTTACCGTTGGTTAAATGACTCACGAGTTTGGGGTGTGAATATTCCGGCACTATTACGTCAGCAAAAAATAAATGACGTTTTCCGAAAACTTTCCCCGACTTGGACAAGTTTAGGATATGGTATAGAAACTAATTCTGTTAGTCGTTCTCTACCTAAGATATATCAGCAAGTCTTAAAAGAAGAATTACAGCGAAATTGAGTAAAGGAAAATTGACATACTCACCGACCTGAAGGTGCGATGATTCTTGACACTTCACTGGAACACGCCACAAGTGGTCTTATCGTCCCTCCATGTCCGTTTAAAGTCTCCCAATGCCCTATGGCGACTATAACCAAATTTTAACATAAAGCCGTCCTAAAAGCGATGCACTGAGCTTGCCGAAGTGGACGGGGCTTGTATCCCAGATTTTTGGTCAAGGTTTTTGTGCCTTTTTACTCAAAACATTAAATTAATCTATAAGAACTTTGCTTTTCGCTTTTACTGATATGGGTGTAAAAACTTTGGCATTAATTGGTTTTAGCAATTGTAACCTATTTAAATTCTGTAAACAGTCTAAAGCTGCTTCCCGAATTATTACCTCTTGTTCTTGACTGAGGAAAATTTGCAAGCATTTTATAACATCTTCTTGCAATGCTGTGTCAAGTCGCTGACGGGCAATAAACTTATTCAGCTTACCTACAGCAATTAACCGTTTTAAAGGATCTGTTTCTGTTAAATCGCTTAATAACTTATCAAGATAATCTTGCTGTTGACTTCCCTGAAAACTGAATATTTGCCACACCAACAAAATTAAAGTCAATAATGTACCTATACCCTGAATAATAGCACCAGCAGCCAACCAAGGACTAGGGGAATCAACCCAAATTGCTGAAGCCATGTAAGTGATCACAGTCGCAACACCACCACTAGCGATAGAATAAGCTAAACGAATGTTAGGACTACTAATTAACCTTCGTATTTCTAACCAGTGTAATTGCCAATTAAATTTCGGTATTAAGTAAGTAAATACCATCATACCAATACCAACAATCAGCGCTAACAATAATTGCCAATTCCATAACAACATAGCCACAATTATTGTTAATAAACCCAGGAAAAAACCCGGTTCAGAGAAATGTTTAAAAATGCGCCCTTCTCTGCTTCCTGTCTTGATTTCCGAAATTTGATTAATGAATTGTCTCCAAGAAGACGAAGCCTGTATCACAGTATTTACCCACTTGATTACAAAATTGTCGAAATTGTCAAATTCTCGCTTTTATACCTTGCTAAATCCGCCATTTTGCAAAGCCGTTTTTTACTAATTTTTTACTAATTATTACTAATTAATACTAATTATTGAGGATGAAATCGGGGAAATTTCACCTCTAACTATAATCTTTTTTATTTATCTTGTAACCGAATATCAATTACAGACGCATTGAAATTATAGTTAAAACCTTCTAATTCAAAAGTCATACCGATTTTCACCTTGTTATTACCTAAAACAGGTCCATCCTTAGTGACTGTAGCCTTATCTTGTAAAGTTAAGATAAAATCCGTGCTAAAATTATTCTTTCTAGGATCTGGTAATTCCTTCACAGAACCATCTGGTTGAGGAATGGTAAGCATTCTATCTAACTCTTTAATAGATTTAATCCCAATTTGACCATAGGGTTGATTGCGGATAATCACATTAGTTTTACCACCATTTGTGAATCCTTGTTTAAATAATTGTTCAGGGTCACGAACATTAAGGCCACGTACCACTAAATCTACCTCAATTGGTACTGTTTTCGCACCCACTTGAGCCACAGAACCGGAAGTACCAGGAAAAATAAAAATACCTACTACTACCAGCAAAATTACTAGTGCAGCGCCTAAGTCTAAGAGATTGATTTTACCAAACAAGCGACCTTTGGAATCTAAAATAGCCATAACCAGTTTTGGATAAGTTTTGGATAAGTTTTGGGTAAATTTCAGTTAAGTTTTCAGCTAAGTAATTGATTGTACTAAGAAGTTTTTTGCAAATGATCCACAATCTTGATCACTGAATCGAAATTGACAGCAGGTAAGGGTTATGGTCATGAAATAGTCTAACATGATAGTTTAACATGATTGTAGTAAGTTATTTCCACCTGATATTACAGCATCTTACATCTGTATCAGATCCAAAATTTTTCCACAAATCCATCCCAAATAAGGATTTTACCCCCAACCCCTGCTTAAAGTGGAAAATGCAACTTACTAATCTGAAAATCCGTCCTCTGATTTTAAGTTCTCGTACAAATCTCATTTGACTAGATTATGATTAACTACCAAGGGTTTCGGACAAACTACCGTTTATGGCAACGACGCTGTTTATATCCGTTAATTTCTGTAATTGTTTTTCTATCTGTCTGTTTGAGTACACCCTTACCAAGTAAAGCTATAGATTTATTACCGCTTTTATTTCAAGGGGTACAGATATTTAACTTATCTAATATATCCGATCGTCAGGAAGTTAATCTTGGTCAACAGATGAATCAGCAATTACAGCAAGAAGTCAAAATCTCTGATAACTCAGAATTAAATGACTATATTAACGAAGTAGGTAGACGGTTAGCGGCTAATAGCGATCGCCCAAATATCCCTTATACTTTTCAAGTAGTCGAAGACTCTGCTGTTAATGCTTTTGCGACTACTGGTGGTTTTATTTATGTGAATACAGGTTTATTAAAAGTCGCAGATAATGAAGCCGAGGTTGCTAGTGTATTAGCACATGAAATGGGTCACATTGAGGGTAAACATTTAATTAAACAAATCCGACAACAAGCGATTACCAGTGGTGTTGCTACCCTAGCGGGTTTAGATAAAAATAAAGCCGTAGGTATTGGTGTACAACTGGCACTAAATCTTCCCCGAAGTCGCAAAGACGAATTTGATGCCGATAAAAGAGGACTAGCAAACATTACCCGCACCGGTTATGCTCAATCAGCTATGGTTTCTTTTATGAAAAAGCTCCAGGGTAGTAGTTCAGTACCTGCATTTTTAAGTACCCATCCAGGTGCAAGCGATCGTGTTATTTCTCTTCAGCGTCAGATTAATAATCAACCAAGTAATCAAAATAACGGTTTGGATAATTTGGCCTATCAATCTAAAATTAGATCATTTTTGCACCCGTAAGAGCAATTATAATACTTCTGGCTTTGCTTAAAAACCCCCAACTTCTTTAAGAAGTCGGGGTTATCTGGGTGTGTGTTTTCTTTTTCACAGCACTCGTAATACACTAGGAATACTGTCTATAGACTCCATAGCTTGAATTTCTGCTAAAGCTTGTCTAAAGTCCCCTTCCCGGACATCATGGGTGACAACCACAATTTCCGCTAGTTCTCCCTGAAAACCAGTTTGGACAACTGACTCCAAACTTACCCCATAATTGCCAAAACAAGTCCCTAATTTCCCAATAACTCCCGCTTGGTCTTTACTCAAAAAGCGGGTATAAAACCGCGTCACTAACTCAGAAATTGGCGTAATTTGAGAGTAATGTTGATGTCTACAAGCTAGGAGAGGATTTGGTTTATTGGTATTAGTTTTGAGAGTAGCCACCAGACTTAATATATCTGATGATACAGCACTCGCGGTAGCACCAGCACCAGCACCAGGACCGAATAACATCACCTGGCCAATGGGTTCTCCTTCCACAAGAATGGCGTTATAAACACCATTAATACTAGCTAAAGGATGGTTTTGCGGTACTAAAGTAGGATGAACCCTAACTGAAAGTTGGGAATTATCTGTATCTAAGTGTTGGGCTATCCCTAATAACTTAATCACAAATCCTAACTTAGCAGCATAAGTAATATCTGTTTTTGTGACTTGGCGAATTCCTTCACAATGGACATCTTCTCGATTAATTCGCCCGTCAAACCCTAAAGATGCTAAAATGGCAATTTTATCTCCCGCATCCAAACCATCAACATCAGCAGTGGGGTCAGCTTCAGCATAACCCAATCTTTGAGCATCTGCCAAGACATCATCAAAATCACTACCTTCTGTTTGCATCCTGGTGAGGATGTAATTGGTTGTGCCATTGACAATACCCATAATAGCATTAATCCGGTTAACGCTTAAAGACTGTTTTAAAGGTTGAACCACTGGAATACCACCACCAACAGCCGCTTCTAGCATGACATAGACACCAGCTTGATTCGCAGCCGTAAATATTTCCGCACCAAATCGAGAAATTACAGCTTTATTAGCGGTGACAACGTGCTTACCATTGTTAATAGCTGCGAGAATTAATGTTCTGGCTGGTTCTAATCCTCCCATTAACTCTACAACTATATCCACCGCTGGATCATTAACAATGGCCTCTAAATCCGTCGTGATTACACCTGGAGATAATTCTACAACACGAGGTTTAGTTAGCGATCGCACCCCCACCCGATATATTTCAATTTCCTGTAACAGTGGGTGACGGCCTACCTTGTCTTGTAACAGTTGTACTGTACCCGTTCCTACTGTACCTAATCCGAGTATTCCTAATTTAACAACCACAGATTTTGCACCCACAATGAACTTATATAGAAATATAGAATAAAACAATTGTAGGCAGAGCATAAGCCCTACCTACTAATTATCTTCTTTTAATTGTCCAATGACCAATGACTAATAACCAATGACCAATGACCAATGACTAAATTAGTATGTTTCCACGTGCCAGCGGTGAGCTTTTTTCATGTCTTTTTGGTAATCACTCCAGCTTACACCTTCTTTGGCCGCCGCAGCGCTTAAAGCGGCATCAATGCCATCTTCCATACCGCGCAAACCACAGATATAAGTGTGGGTTTTGGGATTTTTAATCAATTGCCACAATTCATCAGCGTGTTCCGCTACACGGTCTTGGATGTACATTCTACCACCTTGGGGGTTATTTTGTTCCCGGCTGATAGCATAAGTAAGACGGAAGTTTTGAGGATATTTCTCCTGCATTGCTTCCAATTCTTCTTTATAAAGAATATTGGGAGATGTTGGTACACCAAACAGCAACCAGGAAAATCCTTTAAATTGATATTCTGGGTTAGCTTTTCTTTCTGCGTCCTTAAACATCCGCCACAAGTAAGTCCGCATAGGCGCAATACCTGTACCTGTTGCTAACATAATTATATTAGCTTCTGGATCTTCAGGCAACAACATTTCTTTACCAACAGGACCTGTGATTTTGACATCATCACCTGGTTTGATTTTAGTCAGATAGGTAGAACAAACACCATAAACTGTTTCACCAGTTTCGGGATGCTTGTACTCTAGCTGACGAACACACAAGGATATTGTTTTGTCATCTAGATTATCTCCGTGACGAGTCGAAGCAATCGAGTAAAGTCTTAGTTTTTCAGGCTTACCGTTTTTATCCAGACCAGGAGGGATAATCCCGATACTTTGACCTTCTAGATATCTTAAGTCACCAGTAGATATATCAAATTTGAGGTGCTGAACAATACCGATTCCGCCCTCTTTAACTAATGTTTCATTAGAGATACACTTACCAATAAACGGAGCGTTAGGACGATAAATGTTCACAGGAACGTCAGCATGGGCATCTTTTTTTGCTTTTGCTTGAGTCATGGTGTTGCTTTTTTTCTCCTTGGCCGATGATTTAGCAAAGCCTTTCGCCTCACTAGGATTAATCACAGGTGTGGCTTTACCATGTTCCTCGTTATTAGCATTCACCTCAGCTTTCACTTCTGTACTAACTTTAGTTTCGGCAGTTACCAATTCAGCTTTGTCATTGACTGTCTCTGAATCTGTACTAACTGCAACATCAGTTATACTAACCGCTACATCAGCCGTACTAACTGCAACATCATCTGTTACCAATTTAACTTGGCGATTGACTTGCTGTAAAGCTGTAACAGGTTGAATACTAACAATTTTACCACCTAAGCGAGTGATCCGTCGCATTTCTTGATTCATGCGGTTGTAAGGTACTCTGATGAATACACTGCCACTTTCACGAATTTGGTAGTTGGTTTGATCAGTTTCTTGACTCTGACGCAGACCTATCACTTCGTAAACGAAGACGCGGCTACCTGATTCTATATTGGCAGCACCCTCAACAGCACCTTGATTGTACATTCCTTCTACCACTCCGATATTTACTTAACCGTTTATCAAAAAATCATTCCCATCCTGATGCGAGCTTTAGTTTACCGGATTTTCGGATCACAAAACTGGCCATCTGGGAAAACGACATCATTATTAATTTTAATTAATTGTGATGCCGGCTCACACTCGCCCAAGACCAGTAGGCATGGCAAAAAACACACCTGTTCACCTTCTAAGTTAGAGGATAAGTCCGGGCGAGAATGTTAATAGTGAATCACTTTAATCTTTTTTTCTCGAACTATATAGTTTTAGGTTGATGAAAAAACATTTTACAGCATCTTGATACTGCAAAAACCCTGAACATGAGGACAAGCCCCTGCATTTGTTAAAATGTCCCTATGGCGTACATTATAACTTTGTCTGGATATTCCCCTAAAACCACTTATCCTATCCTACCATGACAGTGTTAACATACTTCATGATTATAAATTTCTAGAGATTTTTTCTAGAGATCTTTTGATTTCTGATTAAGTCTCGAAAAAATTGTATCATCTATGGCAGAATGTTAAGCAGACAACTGCTAAGGGAACTAGATTCTTTCTCAGGGTAAATCTTGTGAAAGTACACTCCCTTCTGTTAAAATCTAGTGCAACACTAAGATTAAATACTTACCAGCGATAAAACTAGGCTCATTCGGACGAGTAACTGCCATTAGCTTACACGTTATCCGTTGAAAGAAAGTCATCGTTATCCTGGATAGCCAGAACCTAAGGGTGTACCATAAGTGTAAGCCCCTGGATTCAAAATCTGTTGTGAGAAAAATTATTGATTGACATTTAGTATTTAGAGAGGATTTATGACAAGTAAGCCGGAACGTGTGGTACTAATTGGAGTAGCAGGAGACTCTGGGTGCGGTAAATCTACGTTTTTACGTCGCTTGATTGATTTATTTGGTGAAGAATTTATGACAGTTATCTGTTTAGATGACTATCATTGCCTAGATCGGAAACAGCGTAAACAAACAGGCATAACCGCCCTTGACCCAAGAGCAAACAATTTTGACTTGATGTATGAGCAAATTAAAGCTCTCAAAGAAGGTCAAACAATTAATAAACCGATTTATAATCACGAAACTGGCAATATCGACCCACCAGAAATAGTCAAGCCAAACCATATTATCGTAGTGGAAGGGCTGCATCCTTTATATGATGAAAGAGTTAGAGAACTCCTGGACTTCAGTGTTTACTTTGATATCAGTGATGAAGTCAAAATCGCCTGGAAAATTCAACGGGATATGGCCGAAAGAGGCCACCGCTATGAAGATGTTCTCGCACAAATCAATTCTCGGAAACCTGATTTTGAGAAATTTATCGAACCACAAAGAGAATTTGCAGACGTGGTTCTACAAGTATTACCCACCAACTTGATTAAAAACGATACAGAGCGTAAAGTTTTACGGGTACGGATGTTACAACGGGAAGGAAAAGAAGGCTTTGAACCAAGTTACCTATTTGACGAAGGTTCAACAATTCAGTGGACTCCTTGCGGACGCAAACTAACCTGTTCTTACCCAGGTATGCAACTGTACTATGGTTTTGATGTTTACTATGGTCGTTACGTCTCAGTTCTAGAAGTAGACGGTCAATTTGACAACCTCGATGAAGTAATTTACATCGAAACCCATTTAAGTAAAACTTCTACCAAGTATCAAGGTGAGATGACTCATTTATTACTGCAACACCGCGAATACCCCGGTTCTAACAATGGTACTGGTTTATTCCAAGTATTGACAGGCTTGAAAATGCGTGCTGCTTATGAACGCTTAACAGCTAAAGAAGCAAAACTAGCTGTTGAAGTCTAAAGAAGTTTAAAATAGTAGTATTTGCGTGATAAATAGGGAGGGACATTTTAAATTGTTTCCTCCTTGATCAAAATCTTACCCTGGGCGCCTCTGCGTGAGAAAAAATCATACTTTAATTTACCAAAGTCCAAAGTCCCAAATACCTAAGTCGGGACTAATTCACCAGGACGCAATTTAGACCATTTACCTATTTCGGGTTGGAAACTAAGACAACCAACAACATCCCATTCCATTTCAATTATCTCTCCCTGTGTGCGAATATTAACATTAATGGTGGGTTCGTGAGGATCAAAATCTGGTGTCTCCGTCAAGTGTAACTGTTGGTGCTGGGTTTCTACGGCGTTGTAGGTAACACAGCGGTCTACATAGTGGCAATTCACACAAATACACATATTAGAACCAACTCTCAAAACCTTTATAGTTAATATATATAGTTAATATAGCTCAGTCCAAAATAATCAGCATTAGTTATAAGGTTGATTTTGATGACAATATCCGAATTAGTTGCTTCTCGTCTATCTCCTGAAAATTGGCCTTTTAGTTGGGAATATTTGCCACAACCCGTTTATATGGTTGGTGGTGCGGTTCGTGATGGGATTTTGGGTAGAATGCGGGAATATATGGATTTGGATTTCATTATCCCATTAAATGCGGTACAGGTGGCAAAAAAGATTGCTCAACGTTATCAAGCTGGTTTTGTGTTACTTGACGCTGAAAGACAAATTGCGCGTGTCGTGTTTCCCGAAGCTACCGTTGATTTTGCTCAACAGGAGGGGGAAAGTCTCATTAATGATTTATATAGGCGAGATTTTACTATTAATGCGATCGCTTTTAATCCCCATACACAAGAAATTATTGATCCTCTTACAGGTTATAAAGACATAGAATCTGGTATTTTACGCATGATATCACCTGTCAATCTGCAAAATGATCCTTTGCGGTTAATGCGGGCTTATCGTCAAGCTGCTCAACTGGATTTTACTATTGAACCAGTTACTCAAGATACTATTCGCAGTTTAGCCACAAGTATTAACCAAGTAGCAGCAGAACGAGTAAGAGTAGAAATTGGTTACTTATTAGCCAGTGGTCAAAGCACATTTTGGTTAAATACGGCTTGGAAAGATGGTGTTTTAACTAATTTATTCAAAAATGCTACTGATAAAAGTTTTATTAAATTAAATGCGATTGATACAGCATTTGCTTTAATTAGTCAAAAATGGCAGAAACTAGGCCAAGAATTAACTAAATATGTCCGTAATACAGTCAAAACTTCTTGGTTAAGTATTGCTAAACTTGCTTGTCTTGTTCATTCCCACCCAGAAACCGCTGAAATAGAACTACAAAAACTTACCTACAGTCGCGCAGAAATTCGCGCAGTAACAACCGCATTAAGACTATTTCCAGAAATAAAAGCAGAAAATATGTCTTTGCGGAAACAGTATTTTCTCTTTCGGGAAATGGGAATTTTATTTCCGGCGGTGTTAGTATTAGCTTTGGCAAATGATATTATAGACAAAGGTACGTTTTCCGAAAGTATGTTTCTTACTTATGAACCTTTAATCAAACGTTATCTTAACCCGAATGACGCAGTTGCACATCCTATTCCTTTACTCACTGGTAAAGAAATTATGACAGAATTAAAAATTCCCGCTTCACCATTGGTAGGGGAATTATTAATGGAAATTGGTGTTGCTCAAGCTCAAGGGAAAATTTCTACAGTAGAAGCAGCTATAGAATTAGCCAAAAATTTAGTTTAATTTAGTTTAGTTCAGGTTTAAATTTGATTTGTTTAAGTTCGATGGGGTAAAAAATGGGTTTGATTTGGCAGGCTGATTTTTATCGTAGTCCGCTGAAAAATGCTGAAGGGCAGATACTATGGGAATTATTAGTTTGTGATCAAACTCGCAGTTTTGAGTATATAGCGAGTTGTCCCCAATCACAAGCTAATTCTACTTGGGTTACTCAACAATTACAATTAGCAGCTAAGGAAAATGTACCAGATATCATTCAAGTATTTCGTCCTCAGTCTTTAAGTTTAATAGAAACTGCGGGCAATAATTTAGGTATCAAGGTTGAAGCTACTCGGAGAACTTTGGCGTTAAAACAGTGGTTAGCATTCAAGCAATATCCTATAATTGTAGATAAACCACCTCCAGTACCATTACCAGAAAATCTCTGGGGGGAAAAATGGCGTTTTGCGACCATTCTAGCTGGTGATATTGTAGATGAGTTTATAGAACGGCCAATTCCTATTTTCCAAATACCAGAATTTATCAAACCGATAAATCTAGGTTTGGCTTCTACAGTTCCTATACCTGGTGTAATTATCTATGGTGGAAGACACTCCATGAGTTTAGCACGGTGGTTGCACAAAAGCAACCCTGTCTCATTAAACTACATGAATGGTACACCTGATGGTTTGATTTTAGAAGCTAGTTTAGTAGATAGATGGATTTTAGCGACTTTTGCAGATGAGGAGGCTAGTGCTGGGGGGAAGTTGTATGAAGAACGTAAACAGCTAAGTCAGGGCTTACATTTTTTGCTAGTGCAACCAGATGATTCGGGAATGACTTACACTGGTTTGTGGTTATTGCAGCAAGAGGAGTAAACAGTTAAAACTGTTTTCTCTGGGAAACTAGACCAACAAGAATGTAGTCAAAATAACCAGTTAATTTATTTAATTTATTTAGGCTAGAAACAGATGAGCGAAATTAGTCAGCGTAGGGTTATTATCGGTGATGTACATGGACACTATCAAGGTTTGATGTTATTGCTAAAGCAAATAGAACCCGCATCAGCAGATCAAATATATTTTTTAGGAGATTTAATTGATCGTGGTCCGCAAAGCGCGGAGGTAGTAGATTTTGTTAAAGAAAATAACTACCCTTGTTTACTAGGTAATCATGAGCAGATGTTATTAGAGATCATGACAGGTAAAAATACTCAGTCAACCAGTATGCAAGGATGGTTATATAATGGAGGACAGGCTACGGTTGCTAGTTATCGGTCTGGGAAAATTCCCCAAGGGGATTTAGATTGGTTTGAAAGTTTACCCACATATCTGGATTTGGGAGATTTTTGGTTAACTCATGCAGGTGTTAATCCTAACAAAACTGTAGCAGAACAAACACTTAACGAACTGTGTTGGATCAGAGGAGAGTTTCACAGTATGAATAAACCATATTTCCCAGATAAAATGATTATAGCCGGTCATACTATAACTTTTACCTTACCTGGTGTTGTTCCCGGTAATTTAGCCCAGGGACAGGGTTGGATAGATATTGATACTGGTGCTTATCATCCTCGTAGTGGTTGGTTAACTGGACTGGATATTACAAATAAATTAGTGTATCAGGCTAATGTATTTAGTCACGCAGTACGAACTCTACCATGGAAAGACGCAATTACAATGATTGAGCCAAAGGAATTAATAAGTAACCGTCGTCATAGGTAAAGGACTTTCCTGCTTTTCCTGCCTGGCGCCTAACCTTAGGTATCTATAAGAGAAATTGCGCGAAACAAAAACCGTCCTTCATTTACCGGCAAAATCGCTGTAATGTGTTTAATGGTGACTCACCAAACATTTCCTTATAATCTTTAGCAAAATATGCAGCATTCCCAAATCCCCACTCCTGAGCCACCTCCATCACTGTTTTTGTATTCGTGTTAGGATTCATTAAAGCGTGGCGTACCCCATTCAGCCGTTGAATTTTGATATAGGCCATGGGACTGATACCAAAAACTTCCTGAAACCCACAAGATAAGGCAGTACTGCTAGTTTCTAATTCGTTACATAGTTTTTGTAGTGTTAAAGGTTTATCTTTATAGGACTTAGAAATTTCTTCCGCTTTCTTAACCAGAGAATAACGACGAAAGGGTTTTAATATGCGTGGTTTTTTTTGGGCATTCCTACCGAAGGTATTAATTAGCAATGGCAAGAAATCCTCCCTTATTAATGATTGCATCTGTGATTGCATTAATAATGCTGGTTGATTATTGAATACATGAGTAATTTCTTGATAGAAAGCCTTGAGAGGTCGCAATGATGCAGGGTGTAGACGCATAGCATTTTGTTTGAGAGCTTTTTCCCCCTGTTGGTATCCCATTTGTTCGTATAAGGTATGAAAAGCCCGCGCATTCACACTAGCTATGACCAGATGAACATCTTTGCTAACAACTACATCTACTTCCCTAGTAGGGTCAAAACCAAATATATCATGGTTTTGAATAACGCAACCGTGAGCGCTTACTTGTGTCAACTTGGGTTGAAATGCCAACGAAAAGCCGATATCATCAACAGATTTCGTACCAGTAGCTTGAGTAGATTGATTTTGATGCAGGTGAGTAAACTTCAAATCTCCAAAATCCGCAAAATTAATAGTTCCTAGAAAACCTCCTGGGCTTAATTGACTACCTTCTTTGATACTCAGCGGTTTTATGGCTTGTGCAAATTTATATCCATCATCAAACTGGCGAGTAAAAACCAGCGAATTACCATGAAGATTCTGTTCAGACATAGATTTACATCTCTTACACCTCCCATAATACTATAACTCCCAGATCCCCGATTTTTTAGAGAAGTCGGGTTGGAAACGATTTGATTATTGCAAATTACCTCGCAACGTTTTTGATGGTAACTCACCAAACATATCCTTATAATCCTTAGCAAAATGTGAAGCATTCCAAAATCCCCACTCCTGAGCCACATTCATCACCGTTATTGTGTTCGGATGATCACTCATTAAAGCCCGGCGTACCCCATTCAGCCGTTGAATTTTGATATAAGCCATGGGACTGATACCAAAAACTTCCTGAAACCCACAAGATAAGGCACTACTGCTAGTTTCTAATTCCTCACATAGTTTTTGTAGTGTTAAAGGTTTATCTTTATAGGATCTAGAAATTTCTTCCGCTTTCCTGACCAGGGAATAACGACGGAATGGTCTTAATATGCGTTGTTTTTTTTGGGCGTTCCTACCGAAAGTATTAATTAGTAATGGTAAAAAATCTTCCCTTATTATTGATTGCATCTGTGATTGCATCAATAATGATGGTTGGGTACTCAATATATGAGTAATTTCTTGATAGTAAGCCTTGAGAGGTCGCAATGATGAGGGATGTAAACTCAGAGCATTATGTTGGAAAACCTTTTGTCCCATTTCGTATCCCATTTGTTCACATAGGGTACGGAAAGCCAGTCCATTCACACTGGCCATGACCAGATGAACGTCTTTGCTAACAACTACATCTACTTCCCTAGTGGAATCGAAACCAAATATATCATATTTTCCAACAGCACAACCATGAGAGCTTATTTGTATCAACTTGGGGTGAAATGCCAACACAAAGGAGATATCATCAGTAGATTTCATGCCAGTGGCTTTAGCAACTTGATTTTGATATACGTGAGTAAACTTCAAATCTCCAAACTCCGTAAAATTAATAGTTCCTAGAAAGCCCCCTGGGCTTAATTGATTACCTTCTTTGATATTCAGAGGTTTTATGGCTTGTGCAAACCTATCTAGGTCATTAAACTGGTGAGTCACTACCACAGAATTGCCATGGGAATTTTCTTCAGACATAGATTAAGGGATTAACGCTGAGTAATTTAACGTGAAATGTAGTTTGAGTGAGTATCAAGCAGATAAATTTAATTATACCACCAGTAATAGCGTTTTTTTTACATACAAAAAAGTGGGAATTTTGGAATATTCATTAACAATAAATAACTATATAGTTGTTATTGCTGAGTAAACAATACCAGAACTTACACAACTAGCACATTGGTAAAGTGTATCAAAGGGCAAAAATCTGGTAAATAAACGGATTATTGATATCTGATGCACCCTACAATAGATTTTTGGTGTGACACTTGCGTAAGTCCTAGTTTAATCTGGGCATATTTACCCATAAATTTGGCATCTAATTTCACAATAACTAAACTATGATATCAAACGGAATACTATGGTTAACATCCTTTACGGGTGGTACCGTCATGTTGACAGCTTTACCCATGGGGTTGGCATCCCCAACACAATTTACAGCTAATTTAGTCAAGGATCAGGATCAATTTTTGACAAATGCTCAACAACATAAAAATGCTTGGCAAAAAATCTTCATATCCAAAACTCGCTTCACTTTTGATTGGATAAATAAACAATTATCATCACATCGAGATACCGCCACTATCCCAGATTTGACAACATTCAAGGCCAAAGAAACAAAATTTTGTTCCCCTGTGCCAGAAAATATAGCTGCACAAACTCCCTGGAAAAATATTACTAACTCTGTACTAGTTAAATTCACCCAGTTTAGTGTTCCCAAACTCGATTTTTCACCTCCTACCCTTGTGCGATCGCTCCAAAGCTTCTTTAATGTCATTAACAATCCAGTAGAGCAAAATGGCAGTTACGATTATGCACCAGTATTAATTGTCAAGCGTAGTGTATCCAATTATGAAGTATGGGTTAATAACAACTTTGTTGCTAGACTCCCTGATCGCATTACAGCTAATGCTTTACAAAACCGCTTACAGCAATTAGTGAAATCACCAAAAGTAGAACCTACAGAAATACAACCCGGTTTAGTGGATAAAACTCCGTCCCTCATGGTAGGTACTCGCTTACTATTTGCAATTGAACGAAAACTGTCCGCTCAACTTGGTCGCAGTGGTGACATATTAGCCCTGGAATGGACTAACAATCTCCGCATAGCCCTGCATACCGAACCCTTGACGCTAATACAAGGACAAATGGCAATGTATGGATTAGAGTCTTCAACCACAAAACTTTCTGGATTAGCTTCTTGGTATGGCGGCTATTTTCATGGTCGCTTAACAGCAAATGGTGAAATATATAATCAAGATGATTTCACAGTTGCCCATCGTACCCTACCTTTTAATACATACTTAAAAGTCACAAACTTAGAAAATAATAAATCCGTAATTGTGCGTGTTAATGACCGTGGCCCCTACATTGCACCCAGAAGCCTAGATTTATCTCGAACAGCGGCTCGTTGTCTCGATAGTGAACATACTGGAGTCGTAGCTTATCAAGCTGTGGTTTTACAACAAAACGCGCCACAAATGACTTTAAAACCATTGTCACCAAAAACCCAAGATCTGGCTAATACAAAAAGCGAGATCTTGGTTTTTCAATTTTAGTAAAAATCATCCTCAGATCCCCAACTTATTGAAGATGTCGGGGATCTATTTGTTGATACAGCAGTTCCCGATCTTATGAAGTACAGATATTAACAATAAAACTCTTGTGGTGCGGGCATCTTGCCTGCACAAAGTGTACTTCACTCAAGCTCAACTTGCTGTATCTGATGTACCCGGCAATAGATTTTTGGTGTGACACTTGCGTAAGTCCTACTGATGAGGAAATATTTTAAGAAATATTTATAGCCAGACTTATAGCAAGACTGATAGCAAGGCATAGATTAGGGGATTAAAGCCGAGTAATTTAACGTGAGATGTAGTTTGAGTGAGTATCGAGCAGATAAATCTAATTATCCCACCAATAATAGCGTTTTTTTACCTACGAAAAAGTGGGAATTTTGGAATATTCATTGAAAGTACATAACTATATACTTCTAGATACTTAGCAAACAATAGATTTTAGGAGTTACGCATTGACAAAAAAACTAATCCATATCCTATGACGATGATTAATACCTTCTTTAGTAAAAGTATCAATTATTCTATTCTCACCCAAGCTAGTATGTACATAAGTAAGCAGATCTTGGTGGATTTTCATGGCACTTGCAAAAAATTACGAATTTAAGGAAGTTAATGACATTTATGCCAAGTTAATTTTTTTTTCACAAATGGCTACAACCAGTTCATAGCATGATTTCCAGAATTATTCTTGATGAACTTGACTTAACTTTGTTAAATACACACATACTGTGCAGAATTGGACTAATAATATAAGGACTATTTAAGTAGGTTGGCGTTAAAAATTGTCGTTATGACAAGGGAACTCTTAACTGAGAACAGGGAGCAGGGAAGAGGTTTTGGGCAACTTGACTTTTCGTTACTTATGTCGGTTTTTTTCCGTTCACCTACTTATAGTTGATACAGATGATGGTTAATTTGGGTAGTGCGTAACGTAAGTCATAGATTTTTTTATCACAAAGACAACTAAAATTATGGCTGACCAATTTGAATGGCAATTCCATTTTCATAACTTTAACGAACATAATCTGCACGTGCGAGTGCATCATGACTGTGGTACAAAAGATCCCTGGCATGATGGCCGTCCTGGTTGTTGGGAATATAATTTACCCTATTCTCCCACAGGTAGCCTTGAAGGAGTATTTAGACCCGGTAAATGGGTGAGAAACTTTCATGACTGGTGGGATATAATCAAAGACGGGCTAAAGCTAAATTTAGATTTAGGAATATTGTTCACCGTACCTGAACCAAAAATTGATGATCTAGCTGATGTAGTATCCAATGTTTTTGGCATCGAAAGGGACATCATTGAGGCTTTGATTCGGGATATGAACGACGAAGAGATACAGCAAATACTAAATACTGCTTACCAATCCCTCGACCAAACCTGTAAAGATAATTACATGGATCCTGCTATTGTTCGACAAATGGCTAAAGACATGGATCTAGATCCCAACGCTTGGGGAATTATCGCAGGAACAACCTACAGACACTATATTTGGCATAACAGTAGTCCTCTAGTTAATCATCATGGTTGGAGTGTATTTCGTAGTTGGGGACAAAAAAACACAAACAAGAACAACTTGTTTATAGCTGAAGCCTGTTTTATTGATAAAGGACACCTCATTTATCCCTGTGATGTTTATCCTTGTGATGGAGGTGATCACCCTAAATACGGAAATACGTTCTGGCAATTTTGGAGTGGTTACTATAAACACTATAAAAATGTCTCTTTTGGAAATGTTATGGTAATTGAGGATTGCAAAACCATGACAACTTTTTCAGCAGACTCTAACTAGTTTGTTGAGTTTGTGTTTCTACTTTCTGTCCAATTTTCGGTTCTGTACCCGCAATTAATCGCTCAATATTACTGCGATGACGGATAATTATATATAAACCTCCAGCAAGACCGAGAATAATGTAGGCTAAAGGTTGATGAAAAATTACCATAAAAATAGAAACAGCCACAGCCCCAGAAATAGAACTTAAAGAAACAATTCTAGAAATAGCAATGACGACAGCAAAAACTCCCAATGTTGATAATCCTACTTGCCAATTTATAGCTAATAAAATTCCCACACCAGTAGCCACAGATTTACCACCCGTAAAGCCGAGAAAGACTGATTTACTATGTCCTAAAAGGGCAGCTAACCCAGCCAAAGTGACTAAGTAAGGTTGCCAAATTTCGATATTTATAGTTGGTGGTATTGGTATTAAATTACGAACAGAAGCAATATTAAATAAAGCGTAAACTAGATTTATTGCTAATACTCCCTTCAAAGCATCAATTAATAAGACAAATGCCCCTGGACCTTTACCCAAAGTGCGTAAAACATTAGTTGCACCAGTTGAACCAGAACCAACTTCTCGAATATCAATACCTTTTAATAGCTTACCCGCTAAATATCCAGTTGGAAAAGAACCAAATAAGTAAGCTAATAAAACCACTACACCACACAAAGTTAACCACATAAACATAAAATAACAACTAACAACTGACCACTAACAACTGACCAATGACAACTAACTAAAAATCATCATCAAGATCCCTATTTTTCATAGTTTTCGGGTCAGGAGCAAAAGCCAACCACAAGGGAAATTGTAGCAGACCTAAACTAATTTGTTCCTCAGAATCATCAATAATAATTAAAGGCATTTCATTGGCTTTAACTAATCTATCAGCTTTCTGAGCTAAGGCATTCGGTGCTTCAAATAATACCACACCTCTATCCGGTCCAAAATCAGAACGACCAATACCCAAACAATCTTGTAAACCCCTTCGCCATTCGCCTAAGCGTTCCGGTGTATTAGCTAAAATCAAAGTTCGTAAGCGATCGCCATATAGTTCATGTAATATGGAAATTGCCGAAGAAGCAATTAAAATATTTTGTAAGCGGCTACCCATTGTCCGCAAAGCACCCCGTCCCCCCAGGGTAAACAGCCAATTTGACAGTTTTTCCGCGTGAATTGGTTCAAAAGTGCGGCGTAACTGCCAAGGTGGTCCATAATAGTCTGGTTGGTTGCGATATTGGTCAAGTAAGCGGCGGATTTTTTTCGTACTATCCTGAAACTGCTGTTGTCCCAGTTGTGGAACTTCTAACTGTTCCTTCATAGATTTTACTTCCTTGGGTGCCGGCTTTTCCCGTTCCTTCACAGGTGGCAAAAGCTGCATTTGTTCCGCTGCTGCCGCCAAATCTTGTAAACTACCTGTAAGATAGTCCTTAAAACCCTGTACCCGAATTGCTATATCTTGAGATGTACCAGCAAAACTAGTCCGCATTTCCTTGCGAATTCGTTCTTGACGACGTTCTAATTGTTCTACAGAAATCTGTAAAACTTGTTTGCGTTGTTCCAACTGTGATAAAGATTCTTGGACAACCTGGGAAAGTGCGGTTTGAGTTACACTTATTTGCGTCTGAAGAGTTTTATATGTAACTTCCAATTGACCAATTTCTGCTTTTAAGTCCGATTTAACTTGCTGCAATTGGTTTACTTGTGCCGCCGCTTGTGTATTTAATAAATTTAAGTTTTCCGCTGTTAATGTTGTTGAGTCAATAGTATCTGAATTAAAAACAATTTCCTGTGTTGATACTTGAGCTTCTAATTCTAAATCAGCCAGTAGGGTTTCTGGTGGTTCATTTCCAGGAGGTTGAACTGGTATTTGTTCCAACCACTCGTCTATTGGCTCTGGAGTTTGGGATTCCTCTAAGTTCATAAAATAAATAATAATCTAAATTTTCAGTCTTGGCAAATGGAAACATATAATTCCGTCAAAAAAGTATTACCTTTGTGTCTTTGCTCCTTTGCGCCTTGGCGCGAAAAAAAATTAATATAATTAAAATATAATTAAATTGATTAGATTAATCAATTCGTGGACAACGTTGTTCCAAGCAAGATTTTAAGGTTTTAGGGTCAAATAAAATTGGTAAAAAGTGAATACTATTAATTTCCTTAAAATATAACAAAATAGGCACAGGATGCCAAAATATCCGCCAATTTTGCCATTCTTGGTAAGGAAAACGACGAATTAACTTTTCTCCTCTATACAGATCGAAATCAGTAGCAGTAAATTTAAACTTGAGTGTTACAGCTTGCAACATCAAAAACAAACCCAATAGCGTTAATATAGCCCCTATCCAGGGTTGTATTAACAGCATAGGAATAGCAACAATGACCAAGACAAGAGGAATATTGTAACTTGGTTGTAATTCTACCGTTGAAGTGGCGTTAGGCGTGAATGAACTGGTCAAAATCTGTTCTCCTTATTGACGTTAACCCTGCTCCCTGCAAATTATGCTGAACCCTGAAACATAATCCAAGAGAGAAAGAAGTTACTAATAAATATAACTAATAAAGCAGTGACAACAGCAGTTGTAGTTGATTGTCCCACACCTTTAGCGCCTCCGGTGGTTGTTAGACCCCAACTACAGCCGATAACAGCAATTAAGACCCCAAAACAAGAGGCTTTAATCATAGCATTGCCAATATCCCACATATCGAGAAAGTCACGGGCTGAGTCTAGGAATACCGTATCTGAAAGGTTGTAAATACGGGTAGCTATTAACAAACCTCCAGACATTCCTGTCACCAAGGATAGTAAAGTTAAAATAGGCAGCATAATGAAGCAAGCCAAAAGACGGGGAATGACGAGATAATCAATAGGATCTGTTTTTAACATTAACAGCGCGTCTATTTGTTCTGTAACTTTCATAGTTCCAATCTCAGCCGCAAAAGCCGAACCCACTCGTCCTGCTAAAATTACTGCTGTTAATACCGGAGTCAGTTCCCTAGTCAATGCTACCGCTAAAACGCCACCAACGAGGTTTCCCGCGCCAAAATTAATAAACTCCCTTGCTACTTGAATTGTAAATACAGCACCCACAAATATAGCTGTTAATAAGGCAATAAAGAAAGAGTCTGGCCCAACTATTGCTAATTGTTCTAAGGTATTGCGACGGTGAATTTTGCCTCGGAGGAGGTGAACCAAGACTTGTCCACCTAAAAAAATCGCGGCCAGCAATCGCTGACTCCATGATTCTAAACTGGATTTAGCCATATATATCTAAAATAGTAAATCCTGATATAGTGTAACGCATCCTTGTCAAGGATTCTGTGCGTTACGGATTTCATCAATCACGCACCGGTACAAAAAAGCTAACTAATGCTAACAATAGTCAGTTTTTTCTTCCTGCTTCATTCTAGAAGTGTCGGCACTATCTAGTCCACAGGCTAACACGGTCAACCTGACCGCTTCTTTTTCTAAATTAATCGCAGCATAGTAGAGATGTTCCATGGAACGTCTCTACAAGGGTTTGAAACTGGTTTTGGTTTTGGTTTTGGTTTTGGTTTCAGGTAACTTGTAGTACGTAAGTCATGAGATTATTAACTTAGTTTACAGCTTTTCTCATAAAATTAAGCAGGTTTTTACAGCGTTTTTACTTCTAGTCAACTGCACACTGAGATGTATTTCCTTGTGATTTCAGGGTTTTACAGATTTTCAACATCAAAAAATAGCCAATGCACTTGGGATAACTATTACCCGTGTAATTTAATGAAAACTTAAGATTCTTGACGAAATGAAGATTTAAGAGCGATCGCCAGTATTGTAGAAAGTAGCGGATAAAATTGTGGGCATTGCTCAATTGGAGTACGAAATTGAAAAATTTGCAATCTCCAACTTTGGGGCTTTGCTGTTTGCGATTCTGCGTGAAACATAATTCATGCGGCTATTACCATTACACAAAGCCAATTTTCGCCGCTGACTCCAGTTACACACTAACCTGGTCTGACAATGAACTTTTTCCGTTCCCTGGTCTTAACCACCATTTTTAGTTTTATTGCCCCCATATTCCTATTTGGTGGTATACTTTTGGTTTTATCAGTTTTTAGTTACATTCCTGGTCTACAGGGGATGATTACCGATATCTCAGTACAAGTAATACATTTTCTGGATACTTTTGGTAGTGGTAGTTCCCTCAACGGTCTATTGATAATTAGTTTAACTTGTGGTTTTGTCGGAGCGTTGTTTGATACTTACGTTTATTATCGTTCTCAAATTCTCCGTACTGACTCTTAAAACTCAAGACAGCATTGAGTTAAGTCTAAAAATGACACAATCACAAAATCAGTAATATGACTGGTGAAATGTGGCTAAATATTTCTATTTTTGTTAAAAGTTATTAGCCTTGTGCTGAGAACTGGTATTTTTAATGTCAATAATATTGACAATTAGCAAATTTTCGTTAAACTTTGCTTTTCGTACCTTTACGATACCAAATAAAACTACACACAAAATCTAAAAATTTCCTTAAGCTTTTCCAGAGTGGTTTATTTGGCGACTTTTATCAGAACTAGTTAACTAGTTAACTAGTTAATTATTTGCTAACTTTCCCCAACTTATGCTATACTTCTTTGATGGCATACATACCACTCCCAAAAGCGGTCGAATTTCTGGGATTGCATCCAAACACCTTGAGGCGATATGCAGATGAAGGGAAAATCAAAAGCATTAAAAACCCGGCAGGACAAAGATTGTATGATATTGTTTTGGATGGTTGGGAGAAAATGCTAACCTGAAAATTCAAAAACTTTGTTTTAAATTGGATAAATTAATTAGTAAAATATCCAAAGCAAAGAGCCAACAGAAGAAAAGATTAAAGAATGCAGCAACTCAACTACGGGGAAAAATCAAATATCTGGTAGATGAGTTGCACAAAAAAACAGCTAGATTTTTAGTTGATAATTTCGATGTGATTTTACTTCCTACTTTTGAGACATCTATTATGTCCAAAAAAGCCAAAAGAAGAATCAGGTCTAAATCAGTTCGACAGATGCTGACTTTAAGTCATTACAAATTCAAGCAATTCATTAAGCATAAAGCTAATGAGTTCAACAAAATAGTAATTGATGTTAATGAAGCATATACTTCAAAAACAGTAAGTTGGACTGGCGAAATTATCAGTAATCTAGAAGGATCTAAAATCATCAAATCTCGGATGGATAATAGAACTATGAACCGAGATTTGAATGGTGCGCGAGGAATTTATCTTCGTGTATTGGTTGATACGCCTTGGTTGAGAGACAATCTCAACTTATGTATTTGTTAGCATTAGTTAGCAAAAAAGTATCGGTAAAAAGAATATTTGTAAAAAGAATATTTATTGTTAGTTTTGCCTCCTGGTTTTCGATTGTTTGAGTAAGTCAAGCCCGTGAGGTTAAGGCTTTTTGGTTCTATATTAAAGATATTCAGAAAATTAGAAACTTATTTGATTGCTCATGATTTGGCCATTTAAGCCCAACTTTCGGAAACAAATTGCACGGATTGAAGTTAGCGGTGCGATCGCTGGTACAACCCGTAGACACGTACTAGAAGCATTAAAAACTGTAGAAGAAAGTAAATTTCCGGCCTTACTCCTACGCATTGATAGTCCTGGGGGTACAGTAGGGGACTCTCAAGAAATCTATAGTGCTTTGAAGAGATTGAGTAAAAAAACCAAAATTGTCGCCAGTTTTGGCAACATTTCCGCCTCTGGTGGTGTTTATATTGGTATGGGTGCAGAACATATTATGGCGAACCCAGGGACGATTACAGGGAGTATTGGCGTGATTTTGCGGGGTAATAACCTGGAGGTGTTACTGGAAAAAATTGGTGTTTCCTTTAAAGTGATTAAATCAGGACCATATAAAGATATATTAGCTTTTGATCGGGAACTAACAGAACCGGAGCAAACTATTTTGCAAGAATTGATTGATTATAGCTATCAACAATTTGTAGAAACGGTAGCAGAGGCGCGTTCACTGTCTGTAGAAAAAGTTAAAAGCTTTGCTGACGGTCGAATTTTCACCGGACAGCAGGCCTTAGAATTGGGTGTGGTAGACCGTTTAGGGACAGAAGAAGATGCAAGACGTTGGACAGCGGAATTAATAGGACTTGATCCGGAAAAAACTCTTTGCTATACGCTAGAGGAGCGAAAACCATTATTGAGTCGTGTATTATCGGGAAACAGTCAAGCTAAATCGGTTATTGGTGCGGGAATTGATTGGTTAGAATTTGAAATGTCTACAAGTGGTTTACCCATGTGGTTATACCGCCCATAGTCAATTTAATAGTCAGTGGTCAATTGACAACTGACAACTGACAAATAAGGAGGATTTTGGTAGTGAAATGGCAAATGCGAGCAATTCGTGGTGCAACAACTGTTGCAGAAAACAGCATCGAAGCAATTAGAGACTCAGTGACAGAATTATTAGATGAATTAGAACAAAGAAATAAATTGCAACCGGAGGATATGATTAGTGTGACTTTTTCCGTGACCAAGGATTTAGATGCTATTTTCCCAGCAGCGATCGCTCGCAGTCGGCCTTTGTGGGATAATGTAGTCATGTTAGATGTGCAACAAATGCACGTGGAGGGAAGTTTACCGCGTTGTATTCGCTTTCTCATTCACGCCAATTTACCAGTTTCTCAGCCAATTCACCATATTTATTTACGTCAAGCGGCTAAACTACGTCCAGATTGGAGTTTACCCCAAACGTTACAAACTACACAGCACGTCATGGAGACAAAAGTTTAAAATTAGCAAGTCAATAATATTATGTCAAAGTTAGCACTAAATGAGCTATTACAGTGGTGACGCGGCTGCTCAACCTGCTGCCATTGGTGGGAGTATTTTCACCTATCGAGGAACGGGTATATGTATAAAACTAGATACTTTTTTGAATATTCTTGCCAAAGGTGAAGAGCCGCTTGTAATTGTCACAAATGAAGGTTATTTCACAAAAATATATAAGTATGTGACAGCGTACAAGGGGTTTGTATTTTTTACAGAGTCCTTGGATAAGTTGGAGTTTGGTAGTAATATTGAGGTGATTTACGCCCAGAGTTTAAGTACGGATATTTGAAGTGACAATTGTTCTTAATTTGATGAATCCAACCATTTAAAAACTGGTTTATAACCTGTTATTACAGCACCCAATAGACCTAAAATATGCTTGAAAAAATCTCAGACAAAACTCTCTTAATTATGTCCGCATTATGTCCGCATTATGTCCACAATTTCTTCAATTTTTGATTATGAATTAAGCCTTGAGAGCTATTTACCTATAATAATCATCATTAATAAATACATTTTTTTCAGACATAAATACAGTAATTATGTCCTAACTCTTAGATCAAACCACTTGATTATCTAAAATTAATTAGTAAAAATATAAATAAGTCTAACATCTTGTAGGCTCTCTTGGTGACAACTTAACCTTATCCAATGTCCAGAGTCCGCGTGAGCGGACTTTTTTATTTATCCTGATATCCTTGAGATTTTTATCTGAGTTTTTAACTTTTCAATTTGTTTAGTAAAGTATGATTCTTGGTATTTAAGCTCTTGGGCTATTTCTAATCCTTTCTCAAATGCTGTTAATGCTTTTGCGTATTCTCGCTGTTCTAAATACAAATTACCAATTTGATCATAAGCCGACATTAAACCATAAAAATTGTTAGCTAATGTTTCTGTTTCAATAAGAATTTTGCTAGTTTCTAAAGCTGCGGTGATTTGTTTTTGGGAACGGTAAAGAGCAATTAATTTATTTAATGCTTCTCCAGCCCTAGCGTACTGTTCTAATTTCCATGCAATAGTATAAGCTTCTTGATAATTATCAAAAGCCTGTTGTCTGAAATTCGGGTTTTCTTTAGCTAAAAATTCATAATTTGCAGCTATGGCTAATTTCAAAGTTGGAATTTGAGTCAAATTCTGTTCATTAGTGGAAATTTCCACTAATTTATTCAATATATCTATTGCTGGTTGGTGTTGTTTTCCTTGAGTGTAGATATAAGCTAACTGTTGTAAATATGCTAATTCATTAGTTTTATTACCTTGATTAATTGCCAAATTTAACAACTTTTGGTAAACATTAGCAGCTTGATTATAATCAAACCAACTTAAATGTAATTCGCCAATATTCTTTAAAGTTTCTATTTCTGCAAATGAATCTTGTTGCTGTTTTCCTAAAATCAGAATTTGTTCATAAGCTGATATTGCTAATTTATAAAGACGAAGTTTTTGATAAGCATTAGCTAGGGATTTCCATAATTGTAAATCAGTGCTTTTTTGTTTGAGCATATCGCTTTGAATCACTTGCAATCGCTGACTAATATATTGCACCTCTTCCCGTTCATTTTCATTGACAGAAATTTCTCCTACCCGTGATAAAGCTTCCACTTCAGCCAATGGACCTAAAAACCGTCTTAATCTTAATTCACGGTTCCACATCTCAAAAGCTTTCTTATTATCTTCTCCTTGTAATATCTTCTGTGCTTCTTGATTTAACTCATCTAAATCCGTCTTTAATTTTTGTAATTCTACTGGTGTTAATTCCCGTTTATTTGCTAAATTTGGTAATAGTGGGTCTGGAGTAGTTATTTCCAAAGGACTGGGAGGAAATTTATCCAAATTTTCAAATTTTTTATCCTTTGCTAGGGTGCCAAAAATAGACAAATGCCAGAAAATAACAGTAGTAATGATTAAAATAAAACGTTGTAACATGATAAGTTTGCCTTTATTGGATTAATTTAAGCGTGGTACTGATGATATAGCCGATAAATAAAGAATACAACTTAGGTTATAATCAAATATAAAGTTTTACAAGTATTCTGACTCGGTAACTCTCGACTACTGATTCCTTTTTTCATGCACATGAGTAAAATAATTCCTGCCATTAGTGTCAAAAACTTTAGTTTTTACTACGACAAGAAAAAAATTCTTGACAATGTATCCATGGATATTCCGCAAAATAAAATCATTGCCATTATTGGACCTAGTGGTTGTGGTAAGTCTACCTTTTTAAAATCTCTTAATCGCATGAGTGACTTAGAGGGAGAAGTTAAAACGGAAGGAAGAATAGAATTTTTTGGACAAAATATTTATGAACGACGAATTAATGTTAATCGTCTGCGTCGTCAAATTAGTACAATCTACTCTACACCTAATCTCTTCCCTATTAGCATTTATGATAATATTGCTTATGGTGTAAAATTAACAGGATGGCGACCAAAATCAGAATTAGATGATATTGTTGAGTTAGCTCTAAAAGCTGCTGATATTTGGGAAGAGGTCAAAAATAAGCTGCATAAATCTGCTTTAGAACTAGGTTGTGGACAACAACAGCGTCTTTGTATTGCTCGCGCTTTAGCCGTCAAACCCCAAGTTATGCTCATGGATGAACTTTGTTGTGGACTTGATACCATGAACACCATGAAAATTCAAGAACTAATTGAGTGTTTGCGTTCTGAACTGACAATTATATTTATCTCTCACAATATGCAGCAAGTCTCTCGACTTGCAGATTTTACAGCCCTGTTTGAATATAATGAAAATCATATTGGCCAATTAAGAGAATTTGCACCCACCAAAAAAATCTTGACTCAATATATAGATTATCGAGTCCGTGATTATGTTGGCAGTTATTCAAGATATTAAGTCAATTTTTGAGAAATTTACAGCAGTTTCCAATATTATAACTTGCAGATATTAATGATAAAAATCTTGTGGTGCGGGCATCTTGCCCGCTAAAAGTGTACCTTGGATGACTACACCACGCGGGCTATCAGATAAAATCCGCTGTAAAATTAAGTTAAGACTTCAAAATTCCCGATTCTATTGGATTGTGATCTCAGAAGCTAAAAATGAACGCAACAAGAAAAAACTGGCAATAGATTTAGCATCTACAAATTCTCCTGTCAAAATGGCTGTTTCTAATTCTTGAGGAGTGAGTAATACCGTTTCGATATCTTCATCTTCATCTTTTGCTGGTGGTATTTCCAGCTTTTGTAAATCTCTAGCGATAAAAGCATAGATGACTTCATCGGAATAACCAGGAGCAAGAAAAAACTCCCCTAGTTTATCCCACTGACGAGCATGATAGCCGGTTTCTTCTTCAATTTCCCGTTTCACAGTCTCTAAAGGACTTTCATTGGGTTCTACAGTACCAGCAGGAAACTCTAACAATCTTCCCTGGACTGCAAAGCGATATTGACGCACAAGTACAAGCTTACCATCTGCGGTCATAGGTATAGCCAAAGCGCCGCCGGGATGACGAATACATTCCCATTCCCCTTCTGATTTGTTGGGTAAACGCAAACGATTAACTTCAAAGTTAAATTTGCGCCCTTTATAAAACAAGCGCTGCTTCAGCAACTGTGGTAATTCTCTACCTAATGGCATAGTCAGGTTCTATTAGTTGTCAATATAAAGAATTTATACGGGGCTTTTTTTTGTGATCAGTTCTTTTTAGACTAAAAAAATGGTAATTTTTTTACATCCTTACTTTCTGGAAGAGAGTAGGGAGTAATTATGAAAAATGAAAAAGCTCCCCGGTTTTTTCAACTGGGGGGCTAAAATTTTGTAGTTCACCACAACGCCGTTTTACCTAAGTTTATGACCTGGTTAAACCAGGTGGGAACCGAGGTTTCTCATTTAAAGTTTCCGGGTACAAGCCCGGTATACTGCCATGAGAAGTATTTAGCTCCCTTGTTGTTAAAGACATAGATCAAAAAACTTGATGGCAGTCACCAATCGTCGTAGTGGAACTAACTCATTATAGCCTTGAAAAATAGTTTGTGTGTTTATTCTAGAAAATTTTGACAAAGTTAGCCTGTGGATTAGATAGTGCCGACACTACTAGGGTGAAGCAGGAAGAAAAAGCCGACTTTTGTTAGCATTAGTTAGCTTTTTTGGATCGGATACCAGATGGATTCAATTTTGTGTATAATGTCGTTGATTGCACTGCGATTGTTTCGCGCTAATAAAACGGTGATATGTCCTAGTTTACGTCCCGGACGAGCTTCTGTTTTACCGTACCAGTGAACGGTAGCTTGGGGAATCTCTGCTAGTTGTTGACGTTGTTTTTGGTAGTCGCAATGGCTGGTTTCATATCCTAGTAAGTTAACCATCACAGCACTAGCACAATTTAATGTAGTATTGGTTAGTTGTAAACCACACACGGCTCTGAGGTGTTGTTCAAATTGAGAGGTTTCACAAGCGTCAAGGGAAAAATGTCCAGAGTTGTGGGTGCGTGGTGCTATTTCATTGACTAGGATTTTCCCCTCAGCGGTGAGAAATAGTTCTATACCGAAAACTCCTACATATTCCAGGCTATTTAATAGTTTATGGGCGATCGCTTCAATTTGTAAATTTTGTTCTTTAGTAATTGTAGCAGGTGCAATTACCCATCTACAAACCTGTTCTTTTTGGAGAGTCTCTACCGTTGGATAGATGACAATTTCCCCATTTACAGAACGTGCTGCAATGATAGCCAGTTCTTTTGTAAAAGGTATAAATTCTTCAACCAAAAACTGGGCGTTGCTGTGATTAATTATTTTTGATAAAGTTACAAAATCGGGAATGATAAAAGTTCCTTGACCATCATATCCATGTCTGCGGGTTTTGAGAACCAGGGGAAAACCCAAGTTTTCTACTTGTGATTCTACCTCTTTTTCCCTTGACAAGGCAAAAAACTGGGGAACTGGTAAACCTAAATCTTGTAAATAGCAACGTTGCTCATATTTATCTAATAAAGGTGCTAAAGCTGCTAAATTAGGGCGAAAGCAAACACCATTTTTTTCTAAAAGTGATAAAGCGGTGAGGTTAACAAACTCATTTTCAAAGGTAATAATATCACACTTTGTAGCTAAAATTTCTGTGGCGGCGGCTTCATCAACTGCGGCCAAAATGCTATCTTGGGCAATGGATACAGCTGGATCATTTTGACTAGGAGTTTGGACTATTAATTCTACTCCCAGCTTATTTGCTGCATCTCCCATCATCCAAGCCAGTTGTCCACCACCGATTATACCAAGTTTCATTGACATCCTAAGGAATCACGAGTTTCTACACCAGTCTGGGAATTTACACCACTGGCTTTTTGACATAGCTCTTTAATTTGCGCTTTATCTAGAATTGCGTCTGTAAAATCCGCACCTGTGATGTTAACATCCGTAAATATAGTACGGAGTAAAAGAGTTTCCTTTAAAACAGCATCAGTTAAATCAGCACCTATTAATTTTACCCCATCAACCATGGCATTTGTCAAATCTGCCCCATGTAAATTTGCTTTTGTCATTACTGAAGCACTTAAAACTGCTCCTCGCAAGTCAGCGCTCGTAAAGTTAGCCATTTCCAAGTTAGCGTTAGAAAATTCCGCTGCTTGTAAACTTTGTCTAGAAAAGTCTTGTCTTGACAATTCTGCATTACTAAAAGACAGAGGATGAGTCCAGTCTGCTAATGCGGGCTGTGAAAAGCACCAAATCATAAGTACCAAAATCAATCCTAAGCATTTTTGCCAAAACATATTTTATCAGTCCAAGTTACTATGATCTAGTTTAATCTGCTCCTGGGTAATTGGTAATGGCTAATTGGGTGAATTTTGGGCAGGGCTTAATATTTTGTCATAAATTTTTGAGCGATTACTATATTCTCTAAATTGGTGAAGATTGGATAATTAGGCGATTAGGACTTGAGTATTTACAATTGTTCATAAAGTTCGATGATAAGTAAAGTTTATTATCTTTTCAATTATCACAGGTCGAACAAGTGTTAGTCTGTTAATCATGGTCATAGCTGTAGGAGCGAAGTTGCCAATATGTACATAATGTTTAATAGATATGTAGAATGATGGACTTAAATTTAATGTTATTGCTAACAGTTATCTGACTAATACCAAATCAAGATGAAGCTGCATAGAATCAGGTTTAAAGAATAATTAACCGCAGCGGTGAGTTGGTATTTAGTTTTATGCAAATTTTCGAGTTATTGAAATTGATCTAAGACACATATTCACAAGGTGAAATTGGTATTTTTATGATGGATCGTTACTCTATTCAATGGATTGAAGCGTGGTGCTTAGAAAATGGCTGGACAGATTTATTTATGGAGAGACGTGGGAATTATTGGGCGTTTCCTCCGGGGGGGGTGATGCCAGAACCAATACCAATGAATGTGTTAAGAATAATTAAAGAGGAAAATGGCTTCACTAATCAAGAAATGTACTGGGCTTGTGCTGCTATATCCACCACAATTTTAGCAGTGATTTATACTTTTTGGTTTAAATGTCCGATTCCTCTGGTGTTATCTTTTGCGTTTAATGCTGTAACTGTAGCACAATTTGAACCAGAAGATGCCTAGAGCCTTGACCCAAGAATTACAGCAGTTTCCGATCTGATGAGGTACAGATATTCATGATAAAAATCCTGTGGTGCGGGCTTCTTGCCCGCAAAAATTTTACCTCACCATTAGGGTAATATGCTGTAAGTGTTGGGTTATGGCTTCGCCACACTTCGTGAACGTTCCTCAACCCAACCTACAAAACTATAAAACTGCTATTGTTGAGAGTTTTTACCTGATAACAAATAACTACTCTAAATTTTGCAACCCCATCGCTATTTTACTGTGTTTTTCGATTTGTGTCATTACCTGTTTTGCGCGTTGAATCACTACCGGGGGTAAACCGGCTAATCTTCCGGCTTCAATACCATAAGACTTATCAGCGCCACCGGGTTGAACTTGATGTAAAAAGATAATTTGGTCTGGTAACTCCTTAACCGTAACTTGATAATTGGCGACATTAGAAATAATAGTAGCCAATTCATTCAACTCATGATAATGAGTAGCAAAAATCGTCCGGGATTTAATATCAACAGCCAAATATTCAGCCACAGCCCAAGCGATTGATAACCCGTCAAAAGTTGCTGTGCCGCGACCAATTTCATCTAACAAAACCAAAGATTTCAAAGTTGCATGATTGAGGATATTAGCAGTTTCATTCATTTCCACCATAAAAGTAGATTGACCGGTAGCCAAATCATCCACCGCACCAACACGGGTAAAAATGCGATCGCATATTCCCAATCTAGCAGAACGAGCCGGGACAAAACTCCCCACCTGCGCCATTAATTGAATTAACCCAACTTGACGCAAATAACAACTTTTCCCACTTGCATTGGGACCTGTCAAAATCACCAAATCAGGATATAAAGACAAACCCTCCGTGTCCTCCGTGGCTCTGTAGTTCGTTTCCTTATCCCCTAACCGAGTAGAATTAGGGACAAAAAACCCAGAAGGTAAAGACTGTTCCACCACCGGGTGACGACCATCAATCACCTCAATCTCTCTACCTGTCAGCATTTCCGGGCGACAATAACCCTGATGTGCAGCCAATTGTGCCAAACCAGATAATACATCAGCGGCGGCCACTGCGCGGGAAACGTTGCGAATAATTTCGGCTTGATTACCCACTTCATCTCGTAAGGCGTTAAAAATCTGATATTCCAGTTGATTCAAATCATCTCGCGCTGTGAGAATGCGTGCTTCTCGTTCTTTCAAATCGGGAGTAATGTAACGTTCCTCATTTGTCAGCGTTTGTTTGCGGATGTAATTATCGGGAACTTGGTCAGATTTACTGCGGGAAATACTGATATAATAGCCAAAAGTTTTATTAAATCCTACCTTTAATGTGGGTATTCCTGTTCTGGCTCTTTCGTCAACTTCTAAATTGGCAATCCATTGTTGATCACTTTCTACAGTAGCCTTTCTTTCGTCCAAAAGCGTATTAATACCTGCGCGAATTAAACCACCTTCTTTGAGATGTATAGGTGGTGATTCTACGATATGGGCCTGTATTTTTTATGCTAGTTCTTCTAGCACCGGAGGAACTTTTTGCAAGGCCTTCAAGAAAGGGGATTTTGCATTGGCAACTAAGCGAGATAATTCAGGTAATCGTGAGAAAGAATCAGCTAAAGCGACTAAATCCCGTGCATTTGCTCTACCAGAAGCGGCTCTAACTGTTAAACGTTCTAAATCGTAAATTTGCTTTAATAATTGCCGGATATCTTGACGTAAAGGGGTATTTTCTATTAATTCCTGAATGGTATCTTGGCGTGATTTAATCCCTTTAATTTCCAGTAGCGGTTGTAACAACCATCTCCTTAAAGCCCTGCTACCCATAGCGGTGCTAGTTCTGTCTAAAGCCCATAATAGAGAACCATGAAATGTGCCATCGCGGACAGTTTGAGTAATTTCCAAGTTACGGCGTGTTTGATGGTCTACAATCAAATAATCCGTGAGTGTATAGGTGCGTAATAATTGCAGAGATACAGGATTGGCTTTTTGTGTATCTTCAATGTAGTCTATAAGACCACCAGCGGCGCGAACAGCGAGGGGAAGATGTTCACAACCCAAACCTTCGAGCGATCGCATTTTGAATTTCTGTAATAATTTACTCCTAGCTTCTGCTTGGGAAAAGGGAACTTGAGAACGTAAACTGTAACAAAATGATGGTGGTAAACACTGAGGAAGGGATGGGGAAGTTTCTCCTGGACGCAGTAAACTACCTAAATCCGGGGCATTAGTGGGAAATAGCACCTCAGCGGGTTGTAACCGCATTAATTCTTGGGTTAGGTGTTCTAAATTACTGCCTTGAGATGTGAGAAATTCCCCAGTTGATATATCTGCATAGGCTAAACCCCAATGATTGACAGCAATTACTACAGCAGCTATGTAGTTATTACGACTTGCCTTTAGCATTCCCTCTTCCAACAATGTCCCAGGTGTGAGAATGCGCGTTACTTCTCGCTTTACCAAACCAATAGCATCAGCGGAGTCTTCTACCTGGTCACAAATCACCACAGCGTAACCTTTTTCTACCAGTTGGGTTGTGTAGCGTTCCCAAGCGTGATGTGGTACACCTGTCATGGCAACGCGACCAACATCACCACCGTGCTTACTGGTTAAAACTAGTTCTAATTCTCTGGAGACGGTTACAGCGTCTTGAAAAAAGGTTTCAAAAAAATCACCGACTCTATATAACAGCAAAGCATGAGGGTATTTATCCTTCATGTCTACGTAATGCTGATACATTTTACTCAGCTTACTGCGGTCTTCTACCAGATTTGTATCAGTAAGTGGTGTGTTTGGTGAATTTGGTTCTGGTGTCGGATTCGTCATGGTAGATGCTGAGAGTTGATTTCCACTGTTTTTGATGATAGCGTGATGTGGGAACTTGGGAGCGATCGCTTAAAGTTTATTTATTTTTTTTGTATTTTAGAGTGAATATGGCTCACGCAGAGGCGCAGAGGCGCAGAAAGGGTGAGGTTTGATGTGTTTATTTTTAGTTATGGTTATTGGTTGATACATCCATTATTGCTTGTATGGTTGTGAAAATGCGATTGCAATAGGGGGAAGCTTGACGAACTTTATTTGCATCAAGACGTTTTAAAATTTCTAAAGCATGAATAGGATTGCGTTTAGTTTGTTTAGTATATGTACCCTGCTTGGAGTTACGAGTTGCTGCTTTTAGCCATTGAAATAACGTATCTTTGGAAACTTGTTCTAGATTTTCACATTTTGCCATCTCATGCATAATTTTTTCTTCTCTAAATCCTTCCCCATAGAAATTTTTTAAAGCATCAATATCAGCAACAAACCATGCTTCCATAGTTTGTACCATCAGGTGACATTGTTCATCATTAAAACTCAATGAATCTAAAATCCAAGGTTGATCTTCTTTTCTATTTCTCAAATGTTCCCAAGGAGTATCATCAGGAGAGACAGGAGATTCAGAATCTATTAATAAAACATTAAAAGCTTCTGGATGATCTTCTAATCCCCATTTGAAACTTTGATAAGCCTTAACGCGAGAACCGCACATAATCAACCTAATTTTAATATCATTTATCTCAGCAATATCATAGAGTTCTTGGAAAAAACTATAAAAACCAGGACTTAAACTTCTAGTTGTTTCTTTTCCACTGATGATACCACTACGAAACCCAGGGCGTTGTCTAGGTATTAGTTCAGTATCATCTTCATTTCCCGCACCCTCAATATAAATGTAAATTTCCATTACCAGGGATTTCCTCCAGTTTCACCCATACGCCAAAGGTCGCCAAGAGTATATTTTTCTAACCATTTTTTTAATCTATCAGGTTGAAGACGCTTGAGATAAGAGCCTTGATTATTACGTTCACAAACTACCACAGATTCAGGATATTGACTTAAACCAGTAATTAAAGCATCGGAATGGGTAGTCACAATTAATTGGGTGCGTTGAGAAGCTTGAATTAGTAACTCAGCAATGATGTACATGATATCTGGATGTAACCCTAATTCTGGTTCTTCAATACAAATTAAAGGTGGTGGACTGGGATGACATAGTATAGTTAATAAGCATAAATAACGCAGTGTACCGTCTGAAAGCCTGGTTGCTGGAACTGCCGAAACCAATTTTTTCTCCCGCAGAAATACCTGTAATGTTGAACTTTCTACTCTAACTGTAATATCCTCTACTGCATGATAAAATTTCTGTAAATGCTGGAGTAATTCTGGTTTTTTTCCTGCATAATCTAAATTATTTAAAACATGACCTAAGTTTCTAGCATCTTCATCTAGAAAATCAATAGGTAAATCAGCAGGTTGCGCCATTCTTGGTGGTGTATATCTTCCTAAATTCCATTCTCTATAAGTACGAATTTTAGAAAATTCATTGCCTAAATAAGTTAATTCTGGATAAGAATCCAAATCTTTTTTCTGTGATAAAACGGATTGATTCGGACTAATTTCCTCTTGGCGCAAATGACGTTGAGTTCTACCTGTTTCTGTACCTGCTTGTCCATCAGGAATAGTTCTCACATTTAAAATAGGTCGCCCATTTTGATAGCGGTAGAAAAAATATACATCTTTTGCTTCTTCATTGTTTCGATGTTCATTTTCTACAACTTCATCTACTATATCTAGTCTTTGATTAACCATAGTAAACCCCAGCTTATAACGTAGAGGCATTATTCCTTGTGGGTAATTGATGATTGCTTCAATTTCCGCTGTGGGAATACCTTTTTCACCTTTCCAAAGCCACTCATTAACACCTCCTCCTTCCCGAATAGGAGCAGTTAAATTGCCTGGTGTTGCTTGTAACAATCCAATAGCTTCTATTAAATTAGACTTACCAGAACCATTGGGACCAATTAACACATTTAATGGTTGTAGTTCTATTTCTTCTCCCTCACTTCCATAGGAAAGAAAGTTTTGTAATTTGATTTTATGAATAAATCTTTTACCTTCCATTGATTTCTCCTTATATTAAAATATTTATCCGAGAATACTATTTACTTTATCATTTTTGGCGATCGCTGCGAGGGTTTGATACCCATTGAAAAATTCGTCATGGTAGATGCTGAGAGTTGATTTCCACTGTTTTTGATGATAGCGTGATGTGGGAACTTGGGAGCGATCGCTTAAAGTTTATTTATTTTTTATTTTTTTTGTATTTTAGAGTGAATATGGCTCAAGCAGAGGCACAAAGAGGAGGTCAATATCTGGATTATACATTAATAAATGGAAGTAAATTTTGTTTAATTGTTTAGTCATCCTAGCGTAAAGTCCGAAATATCACCCTTCCTGGATACTCTTGTTGATTGATTTTGGCATAGACTCGCAAACAAGTTAATACCTCTCCCGGAGTACCACCACAATCTAATTGCAAGTCATCTTTAGAAAACTCACAAACATCAGCATACAGTCCTGATAATTGTTTGATTCTCACTTCATTACCTGCTTTTATCGCTTTATCAGCGGCTTTTCTCAGGATACGACGGGATTCTTTTTGTAATTTTCCCCACCAGGAATAACTTTCAGCAGGAGGGATAAATACTAGAGAATTAATAGCTTCATCTATGTCAATCCAGGCACATAATTCTACAATTATATCAATATTTTCACTATATTTTTGGATACGGTAAAAGCGATCTTTTAAAGCGTCAATATATTGATGACGTTGTTCTAATTTGGAATTTAAAGAAACTACATCGAAGCTAAAAACACTTTTTAAAGCATGATGTAAGTCTGTATCTATTTCTATAAATTTAACATATAAAAGTAAAAATCCTGCAATTGAATATAAGTTTTCAGAAAGATGATTTTGGGTAATTTCTGAATTTAGTAAAGCCTTTTGAGATAAACATAGTCCTTTGGCTTTAACTGTACCATTCAACCCCGGATAAATAATTTCATCGCGGAAAAATGGTAATTCTTCAAGATTTTCATGATCTACAATTGCACCTAATTCTTGCGCTGTTTTCAAAGCAATTTCTCTCCAAAATATCGCTAGATCTTCGGGAACTCGCAGCAATTTTCTCTGAATTTCGTTCCATATTTCCCCATCATTTTGACTCTGAATTGGAGAAGTCCCTAAATAAAAATTTAATTCTGGATCGTTATTAAAAGCTGCTTTTAATTTGAATAATTTTAAGTCGTTTATTAATGGAGATTCTTTTAATTCCCCTAGATCCTCAACTTCTTCAATAAGTCGGGTATGTTGTAATAATTCATCAAGTTCTTGTAGAAGTTCTTCACTTAATCCTATTCCCGGGTCAATGGGATATTCTTGATTTGCTTGGGTTAAAATTGCGACTAATCCATATAAATTAAACCGCAATATTTTGGCTAATTCTGAGTTTTCTGTATTGAGTAGTTTATGTAAATTCTGCATAATTTGACGAGGATGAAAATAGAAAATGTAGGTTTTTTTAAGCCACAGCGTAACCCAGCAAAAAAACAACTAAATGATTAATAATGTTGGGTTTCCTTGCGTCAACCCAACCTACGGAATTAAAGCTAATGAATACCGCAAAATGGATCACGTTCTTTATCAACTTCGTTGGGTTGTAATTCCAATTCTGTCCGATAAACACATCCTTCTTGTTCGAGACATTGTTGATGATTAGATGTCCAATAAGGAACAGCACCAGCGTGTATTCTTAATATTCCTGCATGATCAAGAGTTACATGATATTGACAAGGATAATCTGTGATCATATCGGGTTTATGCAGTGTACCAATTCGCAGCCATTTTTTGGTATTTGTATGACTATCAATTTGATAAATATAAAAGGTATGTTGACCACTTTGGGGAAATGGTGGTAAAGGTTTACTGATTAATCCTGTTCCTGGTTCTTTGACACCATCTTGTAAATAATGAAATGTTTCCATGGTCTTACTATCATTATTATCAACTGCAAATACTAAATGATAAGCATGAGGTTGATCAACTGTGGCTGCTTCTAAAACATTAACAGCAATATCACCATCATTTAAGTTATGCTGAGGGTTTTCTATGGCTATATTCCATTTTAAATTACCATCATTAAATAAAGTATTTTCCGGCGGAGATATAACTGAATTAATGTTAATACCAGGTACATCTATTAAGTAATGGGGATTACCTCGACATAGTAAAACACTAAATTGTAAAGCTTGATCAATTTCAAATTGGACTTTGATTTTTTTGAGAAATTCCTGTTCTTCCATGGCTAATTTATCCATTAATATTTTACCATCGAAACTTCCCCACAGGCGAAAAGTTCCGTTTTCATAATCTTGACGATGGATAATATTAGTTAATTGTATACCCTGCCAAGGTGTCCGCACTTTAGCAACGGTGTCTAAAGGTGCAAGTTGATATAGTTCTTGTCCAGCGCTAAAAATGGCTAATGGTTCGTTACTTTGGGTTTTGCGTTTGAAGTTACAAGGAAGATAATAAAACAGGTTTTTAACATCAATTTCTAATTGATTTGCACCTTTACGTAACAGATTTTTAGATTCTTCAGGATCAAATCGAAACCGACGCAATTTTTCGGCATAACAAGCACCTGCGGAGGTGGCAAGTTTTGTAAATTCTAAAACAAAAGTAATCCGTTCTGGGTTCCAAACAAAATATGGTGATTGACTAAATTCTTCATAGATTTGTTGTTGAACTAAATCAAGATTACAAGTTTTTCCAGATAGAATTAACCAATCTACTTTTTGATTAGGTTCTGAATTGAGACGACTTTCTATTAAACCTTTAGCAATACCAATTGCTTCTTTAATAGATGACATGATAGTCCGTTCAAATTGCTGATTATCTAAAGTTAAGGAAATAGATTCAGGGCTTCTCACTTGAAATTTAACTGAACTTTGGGCTAGAAGTTCGCCTATTTGTTGTTCATTTAAAGTGAAGGTTAATAAAGAACCATCCTTGGGTTGTTTTTGTCCTAATTTGAGTTTAGCAGCTTCAGCATGATCCCACAATGTGTAAAAGGTTTGCAGACGTTGGGGTGCTTGTTGCCAGCGAGTTGGTAATACTTTTTCGGCTGTATCTAGGGCATCTTTAAAAGCAACGTCACCTTCGGGATTTTCTTTATCTATACATTTTAATAAACTACCGGTTTGAAATTTTCCGTCTTCTAAAAAACGTTCGTTTAATTCGGAGTTAATTAAGTCTTCTAATTTATCACTTTCAATGTCACCTGTAGTGACTGCGGTGAGAAGAAAATCAGAAATTGCGACTTTTAATAGGCGGAAAATTCGCAATGTAATTAATTCACCACCTAGTTGTAAATGTCCTGAAGAACCTAATAATTTAGGAGTTAATTTATAGTAACGTCCTCCTAAACCTCTATCTTCATTATCTGCAAAAAATGGAGTTTTATCTTCTAGGGTAAGTTCAATTAAAGCTAAGTCTGTTGTACCACCACCAATATCTAAAACCAGAACATTTTGTGACCATTTATTCCCATTTTGACGACAACGAGTTTTGAAAGATTCAATGCCAATATTCAGATTACCGCCAAATTCTCGCCACAGAAAAAAGATAGCGACAGAAACCGCTTCATCATAAGCTGTTTGTACATCATCAATACCTAATTCTTGTACCAGTTGCTTAATTTCTTTGCGAACTATTGGCGGGGCTACGGTGGGATAAGTGACAACTGCTGTTAAAAAATCGCCTTCAGAAAACCTGCGTCTAGCCCGTTGACGATAATCTTCTGTTAACTCAATTAATTGCGCCCAAGCTGCTTGAATTAGGCGATTAACTTGAATATTCTCTTCTTCGTTTTCTAGGATAATTGGGAAAGATCGATCTTGTCCAAAATAGCGTTTGGGTGAATGATGAAATCTGCTAATAATTTCTTTGACTGAAACAGTTGTTCCCTGGGCTATTGCTTTTTTTCTGTTATCTCTTGCGTCTCTACCCATCTGTAGTTTTAATGGGATTAATTGCGATACTTCCATTTCACTGGGAATTTCTGTATTGCGTCGGTCAATATCTAAAATTACGGGAATTAAATTTTGTGATTCTAATGTAGGAACACGAAAAACTTCATGATATATAGCATAAAGTTTTTTACTAACAGCCCGACGAAATCTATCGCTTGTTCCTAAACATAATTCAATTTGTCGAATGGCTTCTAAAAATAATTCTTTGTGATCACTTTCAAAAATCTCACTTAATTGTTCTGGTTGTATTTGTAAGTTTTTGCTAATATCAACTAGGAACTTTTCCCACTCACTAGCACTAACATCTACTAAGGCTAAATCTGGAGGAGAATTTAACCATTCAGTCATGCGTTGTCTTAATCTCAGTTCTTGTTCTTTGGGTAAAATTTCCGCAATGGGGACTTCAATGGGATCAAAAAGTGTAACTGTGGAGTTAGAAGTACCAAAATCTAAAGCTAACCAACCAGGAAATCTTTTCTTTTGTTTTTCGTTGAGTTTTTCACTCAGTTGTTGACTTAAATTATTCAGATAGCTGTCAAACTGCGAATTGTTCATGGCTTGATGATTTCCTGTAAATGAATTTGGTGATTTTTGTAAGTTGGGTATAAACCAAAGATCACATTCGGCGGATATATGTTTAGATATAGACAAGTTTGGTTTTCCTGCACTGTCAGAGTCGAAATATTCAACAATTACCTTTAAGCTACAGTCAACTAATGTTATTAAAGGTGAATCTAATTGACATATATCTTGTCCTAATTGACAGATATTAATGATTTGTTTGGGTGTAGCTGAGTGAAATTGTCTATAGGTTCTTTGAATTTTTGCTGCTAATTGATTTGGTGTCCCCCTCACTATACAGTTAATTCGAGAAATGTACGGAATGTTGCTATTAACAGCAACAATTTGAATCGAAGGTAGATGCAACTGTGAGTTTTCTCTAACACCTAATTTAAAACTAGGTGGAATCTGAATTTCCACAGGCATTTTTAATGGTCCTTATTTAAGTTGATGGTTGATCACTGAATGCTGATAAATTAAATAAGGCAGAATTAATGAGGTCAGATCCCCGAATCCTAACATCAATTTATCATTTATTTACACAATTTGAAAAAGCAGTCGACGATCTTATGGGAGATTGCTATAAATAAATAATTCAGCTTCATTAATTGTAGCAATATCTGCTAAAATGTCTAACCAGGTGGGAATAGCTAGTTCCCCTTGTGAATCTCTAGCTGCAATATATCTTAGTAGTGCTTCTTGTTTGGAAAGGTTTTGCAAACTGGGAATTATTTGGTCTAAAATTCCATTGATTTCTATATTTACGTGCTGATTACTTTCACTGACATACTGTACTAAGTGGAGATTAGCACTAGCGGTAATTTCATCTCTTAGTCGCAAGACAAAAAGTTGATGATTAGCACTTCTGGATGAGGTTTGATTTTTCTCAGGAGACCAATCAAATATTTGTCCTACACTGTGTTTTTCATCTTGTCTGGCTAGGGGAAAAATACTGGCTGGGTTGATAGTTTGATCATGGTTATTGATTTCAGCAATAATGGCTTCTTTCCATTGACGAGGATCACATCCTAATAACAGTTTATAAAATAAATCAGCTTCTTCAGATCCAAATTTTTCTTCAATTTCTTGTTCCATTTCTGGCTGAAGAATGGTTTGTAGTTTTTCCCGTTCTAAGGTGATTTTATGCGCTAATGAGTTTAATAAGTCTATCACAGCTTGACGAATGCGATCGCCCGCAAAGTTTTCCAGTTCTTTAATTGTTTTCTCAAAGGCTGGATAAAAGTCATCACTCTTAGTTGGGAGGGAGGTATTCACCCGATTTCCTCGATCAAATAATTTTCCGGCTGCACCTTTAAATTCCGCTAGGGTAATTGTACCATTTTGGATTTTATTAAATAATAATGTCCACTGATTCCAATTCAAAATTCTTAAAGTTAGTTCATCTTTAATCACATCACTAACTACAATTCCCCTTCTATCTTTGAGTTGTTCTTTCCCTAAATCTTTTTGAAAGTTTCTGTAGGTTTTATCTAAACTTTCTATGGCTGATCTTAATTCTATTAAAGCCGGAGTATCGTTTGTAGGTATACCTTGTTCGTGAATTTCGGCAAGAATTTCTTGAAGATATTCTTGTTGTTGACGAATCGTATCAGCAGCCCGACGGGTATCTTCATATAATTGCTTTAATCCGTGATTAGCAACATGACTTTGAATCAATTCTCTTAATTTACTAATACCACCATCTTGAGCGAAATAACCTAATTGTCTTCCTAACTGATTACGACTATCTCCGGCAAGTAAACCCGCGCTTAAATTACCCCATTTTTCTTGTAATTTCCTCGATTTTTCCAAATAATCTGGATAATCTAAATTCGCTAGAAATTCCGCAGAACCAGCTTTAACTTGACTAGAACGTTTGGCTAATTCAGCTAACCCTAATAATGGCGATAATAAAACAATTCGGTCTTTTTGAGAAGTAAATGCTTCCGCGCCATCAATAATAGTTTTTAGAACTTTCAATTTTTGGAAAACTGTACTTATTTGTAATGGTTGATCATCAGATTGATTAGCAATTAATAAATCCAGTTCCCTTTCTCCTCCCTCACCTTCTAAAGGTAATTGATCAAAACGTCCCACTCCTACTATAATTAAATCCTTGAGGTCTTGTCCAGGGCGTTGTTGCTGCATCATGGTAAAGATTTTATTGGCGCGATCGCTCCCTGGTGATTTACCATTAAGTAAGACTAAAATTGTCTGTACCTGCGCCAATTCTCGCAATGATAAAAATGTATCCCTAGTTCCAGAATTAGCCGCACCCAAACCGGGAAAATCTAACAGCACAAATTCTTCCGCACCTGTGAGATCCCAAATTTCCCGTGATATTTTCACTTGAATATCAACACGACGAATTAAGAGAAAACTATTCCGTAGTAATTGAATAGTTAATTTTTGCGGCGCACTAGATAAGCGAATATGCGCTGGTGGTAAATCCTCAAATTTAAGAGATTGAATCGCCAGAGGCATTTCTGCCAGTTGTAAACCTTCACAGGCTGTAATACCATCAATTTGGTAAAAGCGACCGCATAAAGCCTCACCATAAGCCTGATAAGCCCGCAAAAATAGCACTAACTCCCGCAGCAAATAACGCAACTCTAAATTACTGGAACTTTTCCAAACTTCCTCACACCAAATACTGATATCTTTACCAGTCTTAATTTTATCTACCTGCAAAGGTGTAACACCAGCGGATATAGCGCGACGGTTTGCTTCTTTCAGCATGAAGTGTAAACACTCATTTACCCCTTCATGGGATAAATATTCTACAGTGTAATTATCTACTTGAGTAGTTGCAAAACCATCCTGGGCTTGAATATGAATAGCGGTGACATTACCAGTGGTGGGATTTTCACTCACGGGTAAAGCGTCTGCATAACCAATGAGACTCCCTAGCAGCAAACTTTTACCACTACTAAATTCCCCCATGACACCGATTTTCACCGGTGAGGTTGCCAGTTCTACCGTTTTCACAGCGGCTTCTCGCAGCCGCAGCAGACAATCATCAAGGCTAATGGGAACCCAATCTTCATCTTGGGAAGGATGTTGGGGTACGGAGTCAATTTTGCGGAGGATAAATTCACCGTACTCTTTTATTCGCGCCAGCTTATCTGGTTCCATAGAGTGGTCTTTCATTCGAGTTCATTTGCACAACAGGGTTATAACACAAAACCTAAAAATTACCACTACTAGTGTAACGAAAAGCAGGCGGATAATTGGCATACAGTAATATCTAAATGTGATAATTTTTACTAATTATTTTAATTATTTTTACTAATTATTAATGATAAAAATCTTGTGGGGTGGGCATCTTGCCCGCCCTAATGCCCTAATATAAGGCTTGCTGATAGCGTAGCGTGGCGTTAGCCATATAAACCTAAAACCATTTATTAACAAAGGGTTTCGCGGATTTTTACCACAAAAAAGTGCCAGGTTTTGGCTAATGGTGTCTCAAAATGAATTGCATTTTTCTTTGTCGGATTTGGAAAATTGAGGATATCCAGACAGTTAAAACTGTTCCCAGTTAAGAGTTAAGAGTTCCCTGCCCTCACAGACAACTTTTTCAGCAAGCCCTATATATTTTTAGACTATTTGTGGTATGTTTGTGATGTTTTTTCTGGAGTGATTGGCCAATGAGCGAATCAAGATTCAGAACAAAAACAAGATTCTTAGGTCATTTATCTGCAAAATGCTATATAATTGCCTATAAATAACAAATGTCAGGGTAATTCATGAATTACATCTACTTGTGAATCAAGGAATTTTAATATAGTTAATTTTCTTACCATATTCTCAAATTAAAATGAAAGTCAATTACCACAATTTTTTCCTCTATTTCCAACAGAAATTACTTAAACCGTTATTTCGGTCTTGGTTTTTAATTTCCTTAATCACAGTTTTTTGGGTAAACACTTTGACACCTGTTAACGCCCAAGTACCACGTCAAGAAATTCGTGGTGTGTGGATCACAAATAATGATTTAAATATTCTCAAAGATCGGGCTAAAGTTCAAGAAGCTGTAAGCCAACTCAGAGAACTCAATTTTAATACTGTCTATCCCGTGGTTTGGAATGCTGGATATGTGATGTATCCTAGTAAAGTAGCCAAGGATTTAGAAATTCAACCTTTTGTATTTAAAGGACTAGATGGACATGATATTCTCGCGGATTTAATTGATAAATCTCATCGTCAAAAATTACTGGTAATTCCTTGGTTTGAATTTGGATTTATGACTCCTGATACTTCTGAATTGGCATTAAATAAACCAGGATGGTTAACACAAAAACAAGATGGTGGTACAACATCTGTGAGTGCTGCTGGTGAAGTTTCATGGTTAAATCCATTTCACCCAGAAGTACAACAGTTTATTATTGATTTGCTGGTAGAACTTACTAATAAATATGATATTGATGGTATTCAATTTGATGATCATACCAGTTTACCCCATGAATTTGGCTATGATAAATATACAGTTGACTTGTATACTAAAGAAACTCAGAAAAGTCCACCCAAAGATTATAAAGATCCAGAATGGGTAAATTGGCGAGCAAATAAGATTACAGAATTTATGGTGAGACTGAACAATACAGTTAAGCAGATAAAACCAAAAATGATTTTTTCTATCTCTCCCAATTACTATGATTATGCCTACAAATTTCAACTGCAAGATTGGTTGAATTGGGCAAGATTAAACATAGTAGATGAGTTGGTCATGCAAGTTTATCGGGAGAATTTAGATAGTTTTACCTCCAAGCTTTCCCGTCCAGAAATAGAAGAAGTTAAACAAATAATTCCTACTGGAATCGGAATTATGGCAGGTTTAAGAACTAAGCCAGTCTCAATTCAACAGATTCAATCTCAAGTCCGCGCTGTCCAACAACGTGATCTGGGAGTAGCTTTTTTCTATTATGAAAGTCTTTGGAATATTGCACCAGAATCATTAGGAGAACGCTTGGCTGGATTTAAAAATTTATTTCCATATCCTGCATTGCGTATGGCTACACCAGACCAGCTATCAGAACTAGAGTGATTAAGTCGGTTTTATTGGGCTTACTTACTCAGGAATTAGTTTGTAAATAATCAATTGCTGCTGCTAATTTAGTAGGATAACCTTGAGCAAATCTCTCAAACCATAATCCTTCTGATGATAAAGGATCTAATTTAGCTAACCATTCTTGGGCGGGTTTTTCTAAAGCTTCTCTTTGTTTGGCTTTAAGTTTTTCTTGACGAATTTTCTCCTGTATTAATTCTTCTTGTTTTCGCAGTGCTTCGGCTGCGTCTTTTTCCAGAAAATCAGCTTGTACGTCTGATAATAAGTTATCTATAAATCCATCTGACTTAGGAGGAGGTGAATTTAATTGAATTTGCGGTAAGCTATTTCTAGAGTTAGATTGTGTATATTCGGTTTTAGCTGCCAAAAAATCAGCTTGTACGTCTGATAATAGTTTATCTATTAATACATCTGATTTCGTAGTAGGTAAAACCACTTTCACAGGGTTTAAATTAGCCTGTGGCGGCGTGTTTTTGGGTTCTGTATGTTCAGTTTTGACTTCAGCTAATAGCTTATCAATGGAATCCATATTTGTCATTCCTGGAGAATCTATTGTTAATCAGTGATAGCATTTAGTAAAACTTCTGATAAACTCATATCTTCCATATCATCCATGGTGACAGTGTCGCAAATATCAAATTTAGCACCTGCACTTTGCAGTTCATCATCCAAAATTTTCAAAAAGCGAGTAGCTTGAGGATCATTACCGACTTGAATAAAGGAAATAGCCAATTCTTCATCTTTATCCAAACAACGAGAAGCTTCAATAATTACCTTCATTACAGCTTTACGATCATCTGGTTCACCGTCAGTAACTACTAAAATTGTTTCTCCATTGAGTTTAGTTTGACCTGCTGCTTTGCGTTGCAAATAATCATCGGTAGCGTGTTTGAGAACCCCAGCTAAATCTGTTGTTCCTGAAGGATCATTTTCTTTGAAAATTTGTGAAACCTTGGCAGATGTCACATTTTCATAACGTTTAAATTTTCCAGAAAATAAGTAAATAGTAATACCATCGGGATCTAGTTGTTCACATTTACTTGCTAATGCTAAAGTTGATTCTTGTGCTGCGACCCATCTACTTCTTCCACCTTTTTGATCTGGGGTAGCCATGCTACCGCTTTTATCAATAATCAAGGTATAATCACGGTTTTCTAGCATGACTAAACTCTCCAGATATTAGATATTAGTAATTTTCGTTAATTAATCTGTGATGGCATTCATTAAAACATCAGTTAAACTCATGTCTTCTAAATCATCCAAGGTTATTGTATCACAAATATCAAATTTAGCTCCCACACCTTGTAATTGATCATCTAAGGCTTTGAGAAATTTGGTGGCTTGAGCATCTGAGCCGACTTGAATCATGGAAATTCCTAATTCTTCATCTTTTTCCATTTGTCGGGTAGCTTGTATAATAACCTCAAATACAGCTTTGCGATCATCTGGTTCACCGTCAGTAATCACTAAAATTGTTTCTCCATTGGGTTTAGTGTTACCTGCTGCTTTGCGTTGAAAGTAATTATTCAGGGCATCTTGCAATACACCAGCTAAGTTAGTTGTACCGGCTGGATCATTTTCCTGAAATATCTGGGAGACTTTAGCTGTTGTCACATCATCATAACGTTTAAATTTGCCGGAAAAAACGTAAACTGTAATCCCATCAGGATCAAACTGTTCACACTTTCTAGCTAAAGCAATGGTAGATTCTTGGGCTATTTCCCATCTAGTTCTACCGCCCACTTGGTCTGGTGTGGACATACTACCACTTTTGTCAATAATCAAGGTATAATCACGATCGCTCATCATAATCTTCCTTTTGTTATTTTCTGATCTTTAGTTTAACAGATACTTCAAGCCCGGACAGTTTCATCTTAATTACGAATCAGCAGCTTTTGACTTAGGATAAGCAATGCGTTTATGATGAAATTGTTGCCAAACATCCACAAATATTTGGGCAATTTTTGGCATTTCTTCCCTAGTTAATCCCGAAGCGATTAATTGTTCATCTTGCCATTTTGCCCGTAAAATATTATTTAGCATATTGAGTGCTTTATCTGGAGTGGCATTTTTCAGACTACGTAATGCAGCTTCACAAGAATCTGCTAACATGACGATGCCTGTTTCCCGTGATTGGGGTATGGGTCCATCGTAACAAAAATCGGCTTTATTGACTACAATCTGGGGATTTTCCTGGGCTATTTGTTGGGCTTGGTGATAAAAATAAGCAATGGCCATTGTTCCTTGATGTTCGGGAATAAAAGCCTGAATGGCGGTGGGTAAACTGTGTTTTTTGGCCATTACTAACCCTTCTGTGACGTGCTTTTTAATAATTTCCGCACTTTTCCAAGGATCTTTTATTTCTGTTTCATGTTTATTGGGACTACCAATTTGATTTTCAATAAATCCCAAGGGGTCGTGCATTTTCCCAATATCATGGTACAATGTCCCGGCTCTCACCAATTCGACATTACAGCCCAATTGTTTAGCGGCAGCTTCCGCCAGGGTGGCCACTAATAAAGTATGCTGGAAAGTCCCTGGGGCTTCCGTAGCCAGACGCTTTAATAATGGACGGTTGGGGTTAGCCAATTCTGCCAAACGGATAGGGGTAATGACATCAAAGAGCGTTTCCAAATAAGGACTTAAACCCAAAGCCACAATACTCCAAGCCCAACCAGATAAAGCAAATAAACCTGCTTCTTGGATGATATACCAACCTGAACCAAATACCCCACCTGTAAAGATTTTTAATAATAAATATATACCACCTTGGGTTAATGCCGTGACAACACCTAATAATGCTAGTTCTTCGCGCGATCGCAATCTATGAGCTACATAAGCACTTAACATTCCGCCCACAGCCCCCGCCAGCAGCACTAGAATATTTGTATCTACTGTAATTGGTAGTATTAACGCCAGTAACCCTGCTACCATTACACCTATAGTTGGTCCGTAGAAACTGCCTAGTAATAAACCAATGGCGCTCCAGGTGGTATAGGGTAAACCGAGAGCCAATACTCCGGGGACAGTGAGAGTAAGTAATAAAACTAATAAGCGATCGCGTTGTCGCAAATAGTTATGACTTTTTCTTTCTAACCAGACAAAAACCCAAATAGCTACGGTGACAACCGCTACTAAAACTGTTAAACCCAGCCAATTCACTTGATGACCAATCAAACGATAATGTGCTAATATCTCAAATTTTAATTGTGTAATTTTCTCTCCTTTCCTAACAATTATCTCGCCTTTTTTTACAGGAAACATTACAGATGGTATTTCTCTGGCTAGGATTTGAGCTTGTTTTTTAGTTTGCTCTATATCTTGTTTAAGATTTGGTTGCAGTACCGCCAATAATACTTTTTTTGCCAAGGATTCAGCCTCACTAGGCACAGATAATTGTACCTGTAAACTAACTGCATTATGTAAAATACTTTTGGGCAAGCCAGCAGCTATACCTTGGGCAATAATTCGTTCTGCACTTTTACGAATTCCCGCCTGTGTTTTTGCCCAATCATTATCAGATAAGGCTAAAAGCACAGGTGCTGTATAAACTTGTTTTACTTCCTCACCAGTTTCTATTTGTGATGCTTTCTCAATTCCTTGATTATATCTTTTTCTAACTTGCGATATTTGGGTAATCAGGGCAGAAAAATTACTTTCTGTTGTCATAAATTGATAAGCTTCTAGTTCTGATAATGCTTGCAAGAAAGCAGCCTCGTCACTCACGCCATTGGACAATGATAATTGCGGCTTGGAGTTTTGTTTTTTTGTGTTTTGTTGTCTGTTACTATCCAAAATTCCTATTAACTTTTGCCATTCTAATTCAGGAAAAGACCTCAGATAACTTTGAACATAAGGCGATAAAATTGAACTATTTAAAAAAGGGAAAATACCAACTATTGACCGAATTTCATTACTTATGCCTAATATCTTTTCCAACCGTGCATGAATTTGCTGATTGATCTGATTATCAATCATTAAAACTGGCGCAGAATTATCTATAGCTGCTTTCCGTTGCAGTTCAGTTTCTTCTTTATCTTCAATATTATCCGTATAGGGAGCAATAAATGTTTGTAAGGCAATACTACCAACTTTCATTCTTGGTTGGTTATAAAAATCACTTCCTATCACACTTGTGAGTAAGAATATTGCTAATACCAAAATTGTTGAGGAGCGTTTTTGATGTACCCACCTGAAAATAACTGTATCAATGCCACTCTCTCTAGTAACTAATTTAGCAGTTAATCTTTGTGTCTGTCTGTGTTTTCCCTGTTTTCCTTGATGATTATTTGCTGATAAATACAGAAGTATATTCTTGAAAAAATGCTTATGCAGTTTCTGGTGGTACTTTCCCTTACGAAATAGCGCTTTATACTGTCCCTGCCATTGCCTTAATTGCTGTCTCAAAGACTGCAAAAATCGCTGCGTTTTCATCTTTCCTTCCGCAAAATACCCCAGATATATCCTCCTTTCCCAAGCTAGATCATCAGCTGTACTGCATTTAATTTGTATAATTATAGCGGACAGGACTTGTACTGAGCTTGGCCGTTGTATGCCCCCACCACAATATCTAGCCATATTCTGATTATACAGTTTAGCTGCGTAACAGCTTAACTTAGGGAGGGATAGCAGTTTACATTTAACCGATACTTTTTTGCTAACTAATACTAACAAATACATAAGTTGAGATTGTCTCTCAACCAAGGCCTGAATGGGGTTAAATCATAATTTTGTTCAAAAATCAAATAGTAATCCTATATCATTTCCACGCCTACGTATAATCTTAGGAGCAGCAAAGATAGTATATCCTTTCTTTGTAAATTCGCCAAAATCACCACCAAAGTTATATGCTCCAGACCACACCGCCATCATTCTATCGGCTAATTCTAACATTTGGGAAAAATTATCAAGTCCCCATGGTGAGGAGTTAGTGAATGGAGGGGAAATTTGCCAATTTACTGGTATACCAACTATACTGTTATATGCCCCTGATAATGCTCCTGCCATTGCACCCGTAATATAGTCATGAGCAAAATCATGATTTTTCGTAGCGCGGAATACGGTCAAGGAAAAATCTTCTAGGGTACTCAGAAAACAGTAAAAAGCTAAACCAATATTGTTAATTAATGTTTCTGGACTGTTCAGTTCCTTTCTTGCTGTTTCTAGTCCCACTCCTTTTTTTAATAAATCATTGACTTTTATTAATTGTTGTGGTAAAGAACTTGATGTTTGATCTAAAAAATTAACTATTTCCGAAATCAGGTTGAGAGGGTCAATTTTTTCGTTCAGGGATTTAGCGATCGCATATCCTATGATTAAACTAGCATCTGTGATCAGTGGGCTATGTTGTTGGTTCAATATGAATATTCTTTGCACTTCTAGGATATTTTCTCGCATTTTCATAAGATTTTCATGAAAAAACATCACCACTGGTAATGTAGCGAAGATTATTTGTCCCCAGGAGTGAATATTTGTTTCTAATTCAATCCCTGCTTGTTCTTGACGCTTTAACCAATCATCTACATCTAACCTCCCCAAACTGATTAAACTTTCCGTACCCAAAACGGCGATTTTACCCAAATTACAACGGTTCGGGTTAGCTAAACTCTCACCTAAAAAAGCTCCCAAAAAACTACCCTTAACCCGATTTACCAAAGAATAACGCATAATTTTGATCAGGCAATTAGTCCGTTGTCCGTTGTCCCTTGTTTCTTATTACCTATTACCTATTACCTATTACCTATTACCTATTACCTGTTACCTATTACCTATTACCTGTTACCTGTTACCTGTTACCTATTACCTATTACCTGTTACCTGTTACCTGTTACCTATTACCTATTACCTGTTACCTATTCCCCATTCCCCATGACCTCTTACTTCCTTAAATAAGACACCAGTGCTTGCAAGCCTAACAAATAGCTTTGAGCGCCAAAGCCACTAATTTGACCAATTACCACTGGTGCGATATAAGAATGATGACGGAAATCTTCCCGACCATAAATATTACTCAGATGTACTTCCACAGTAGGTAAATTAACAGCAGCGATCGCATCTCGTAGAGCTACACTAGTATGAGTGTAAGCTCCGGCATTAATGACAATCCCCTGATGATATCCTAATGCCCCGTGAATAGCATCTACTAAAACCCCTTCATGATTTGACTGCACGGGTAGTATTTGTGTTTGTAACTCCATAGCTTTGGAATTTAACAAACGATTAATTTCTGCCAGAGTCAAAGAACCATAAATTCCGGGTTCTCTAAGTCCTAGCAAATTTAGGTTTGGCCCGTGCAGTACAAGAATACTTAAAGCTGGTAAATTCAACTCTCACACCTACAGGACTTTAGCGACGGCGCATAGAACGTTCATGGACAGGAATCGGAACTAGTTCCGGTTCCGGTTCAGCCTCCGGACCTAGCAGGCTATCAATTAACTTCCGAGCTAATTCTTTCAGCTTTTCCAGTACCTTTTCTATATAATCCATTAAACTGACCGCTCCTGAGATACTACCTCAATTTTATTTAACAGGGTGGCAGAAACCGGCGTATGATCGCACTTTAGCCTTGCTTATGGTTGACAAATTCCCATAAGTATGGTATTTACTACCACGAGATTTCAATTTTGTGTTTTGCCTTACTTATTAGATTATCACATCCTTAATTAGTCATGGGGTAATTGGTGATAGGGAATAGTTATTGATCATTAGTCATGATCAAGAATTTATTCCGCCTAACTGCTGCTAAATCTAACTTGCTGCGTCTTTTTTTTTCCCTCTAGTAGTTGTTGATTTAGTGGTTTTGCGTGGAGATTTTGTAGATGCTTTAGCTGAAAGTAATTCAACAGCCGTAGACAACGTTATATTTTCTACTGATTCACCTTCAGGAATACTGGCATTAGTTTTCCCATGTTTAATATAAGGACCATAGGGACCATCATAGATACTAACTGGTGCATCATCTTCTGGATGTGTCCCCAACTCCCGTAAAGCTTCTTTAGACTTACTCTTAGTCGTAGAACGTCCTTTTTTTGGTTCTGCGAGTAATTCTAAGGCACGATTTAGGGAAATTGTCAAGACATCATCGGTAGATTTTAGGGAACGGTAATCTTTCCCTTCCTTCCCCTGGTCATGAACTACATAGGGTCCAAACCGTCCCAAACTAGCTTGGACTTTACCACCGGTTTCTGGGTGAGTTCCCAAAGCACGGGGTAGAGACAATAAACCGACAGCCATTTCTAGGGTGAGAGTTTCGGGGGTCACACCTTTGAGTAAAGAAGCTTGTTTGGGTTTAGGGTTTTCGTCGCTTTTATCGCCTAATTGAATGTAAGGACCATAAGTACCCAGTTTAATATAAATTGGTTCGCCAGTTTCCGGGTGACGACCAAATTGGTCAGGTCCTGCGGTTTTTTGTTTCAGCAGGATTTCCACCTGTTTAGGGTTAAGATCAGCCGGAGTCAGGTTTTTAGGGATAGAAGCGGTAAATACTTCCTCCCCATTGGTAACTTCAATATAAGGACCATATTTACCAATACGGACTTTAGCATCTAAATTTTCTAATTCTACAGTTCTAGCTTTACTAGCGTCAATTTCGCTTTCTTGTTCCTTAACCAAAGTTTCTAAACCCTGCTCACCAAGATAAAATTCCTTTAAGTAGGGTAGCCACTGAGCCTCACCCGTGGAAATTTCATCTAGAGTCTGCTCCATTTTAGAAGTAAAACTAGGATCAACAATATCTGGAAAATGTTTTTCCAGCAAATCAGTAACAGCAAAAGCCGTAAAAGTGGGAATTAGGGCATTATTCACCAATTGGGCATAATCTTTATCAATTATCGTACCAATAATGCTGGCGTAGGTACTAGGACGACCAATACCTTCACTTTCTAAAGTTTTCACTAGAGTTGCTTCTGTATACCGGGCTGGAGGTTGGGTTTCATGGCTGACGGTTTCCAGTTCATGACATTGGGGATGATCTCCAACTTTCAAAGCAGGTAAAATTACCTCTTGATCTTCTAAAGCAGCATCAGGATCATCCGACCCTTCAACGTAGGCGCGAAGGTAGCCCGGAAAGTCTATGCGCTTACCCGAAGAACGAAAACCAGCATCTTCAACTTGTATTTGTACAGTAATTTGAGTTTGGCGAGAATCAGCCATCTGTGAAGCAACAGTGCGCTTCCAAATCAAATCATATACAGAAAATTCCCGTCCAGTCAAACCGGTTTCTTGGGGGGTGCGGAAACTGCTACCGGCGGGACGAATCGCTTCATGGGCTTCTTGTGCGCCCTTAGATTTAGTTGTGTATTGTCTAGGTTGGGGACTCAGATATTGTTTACCGTATTTTTGTTCTACACAAGCGCGGGCGGCAGATATCGCTTGATCAGATAAATGCACGGAATCCGTCCGCATATAGGTAATATACCCTTGCTCATACAAATTCTGAGCTACCCGCATTGTATCCCGTGCTGACAACCGCAATTTGCGGTTAGATTCTTGTTGTAATGTAGAAGTGGTAAACGGTGGCGCGGGTTTGCGGGTGACTGGACGTTCTTCTATATCGGTCACTGTCCAAGTTTTCGCTTCTAAGCGGGCTTTTAGGGCTTCCGCTTCCTCTTCATTGAGTAAGACCACATTGCGACCTGCGGTAATCCTACCAGTTGTGGGGTCAAAATCGCTGCCTGTGGCAACTTTCGTACCGCCAAGAGTCACCAGAACCGCGCTAAAAGCGCTTTTTTCCTGCTCTAGACTAGCCTTTAAATCCCAATATGTCCCTTCATGAAAAGCTCGGCGTTGACGTTCCTTAGTTACTAATAAGCGTACTGCTACAGATTGCACTCTACCAGCGGATAATCCCCAAGCAATTTTTTTCCATAGTAGCGGAGATAGAGTATATCCTACTAATCGGTCTAAAATGCGCCGGGTTTCTTGAGCGCGGACTAACTGCTCATCAATGGTACGGCAGTCTTTCAAAGCTTTTTGAATTGCTTCCTGAGTGATTTCATGAAACACCATGCGCTTTGTCGGCACTTTCGGATTGAGCAATTGGTATAAATGCCAACTAATGCTTTCTCCTTCTCGGTCTTCATCAGTGGCTAGAATCAGTTCAGTTACGCCCTTGAGAGCTTCTTTTAACTGAGTAACAATTTTCTTTTTATCTTTGGGGACTACATAAATCGGTTCAAAATCAGCTTCTACATTTACCCCAAGCTGCGCCCATTTTTCCCCTTTGACGGCTGCGGGAATTTCGCTGGCCGACTGGGGAAGGTCACGAACATGACCCATGGAAGCTTCTACCCGATAATCATTTGGTAGGTAGTTGCGAATAGTGCGAGCTTTTGTGGGAGATTCGACAATAACGAGAGTTGACATGGAAATTTAAAATAAATAATAGCTATGCAGCTAAATAGTCAAGTTGGGTTAATTTTTGCGAAATGTCAAGACGAAATATCACGCCCAAGTAGTGATTGTATACTTACACAAACTGCCCAACAGCGGGGGAATTTTCTCAAATTCAAGTCTGGTGATTGTTTTGAGCATGAGAAAAGCAACCTTTGAGAGTCAATTGTCAGTTATTTCCATCTTTAACTTATCTAGCGCATAGTTGGCGACTATAGTTTGTAAAATACCCCAGGAATTTAATAGTACAGGATTCACAGTTGTTGAAAATTGGGGAATATAAACAATTTAAAATTACCTTAATTTTGTTAATTTGCCATTTTTTTAGGGATAATGTATTATAATTAACTTACATAAACTAAGTGTTAAACTAGGCTGGGTTTCAATTTAAAGTATTAGTTATCAAGATTTTAACTATTTTAGGATGATAAACTTGACCTGCATAGTAGCTTACAACTTGATTATAATTTGTAGTATGAATGTAGAGATTGACAGTTGTAAGTATTTGTGTCACATTATTTCTATAGGAATAAATCATCAAATCCATGAATACCTTGCTCAACTCTGCCCTGACGCTGACATATAACCAACTCAGCACCTTTGCCGATTTAGACAACTTCTGGAATTTATTTGATACGGCTTTTGGTACACAATACAACCGCAGCGGTGCGGAAATTCTGCGTTTACAGTGGCTATCTGGTGATTTTAGTCAACTTCCGCAAATTGAGATTTTAGATAGTAGCATTCTTGGCAATGCCAATGGGGCTTATGCCAGTAGCAATAATCAGATTTATTTATCAGCTAATTTTCTCGCAACTTCTACAGCAGAAGCTATTAGTGCAGTTTTGTTAGAGGAAATTGGGCATTTTATTGATGCTCAAATCAATCTCAGTGATAGTGCTGGTGATGAAGGGGCGATTTTTGCCGCTTTAGTACAGGGTAACAGTCTGGATACTACAACTTTACAAGCTTTGAAGGCTGAGGATGATCACGCCACGATTACGGTAAATGGGCAACTTATTCAGGTAGAGCAGCAGAATTTTGACGGAACTGCTGGGAATGACACCATTACAGGAACTTCTGGGGATGACACTATTAGTCCCTTACGAGGAAATGATACAGTAGATGGAGCAGCAGGGGATGACCTATTAATCCTAGATTACTCCAGTAATACCTATACAGGAACAGATTATCCTCAACCGGGGATTTATAGCGAGGCTAATAACAATGGCAATGGTGGTTTTAATGGTTATTACCGTGCTTACTACAACACCAATTGGAACCGTGACCAAGTAAATTTCAGTAATATAGAACGGTTCCAAATTACCGGAACAAGTGCTAACGACAACATCGTTACCGGGGATGGTAATGATACAATTAATGCAGGTACTGGGAAC
>NZ_JACJPZ010000003.1:0-142591 GCF_014696335.1 Dolichospermum sp. FACHB-1250 | reverse complement strand
TTCTTACGCGTTACTCACCCGTCCGCCACTGTCTCCGAAAAGACCGTTCGACTTGCATGTGTTAAGCATACCGCCAGCGTTCATCCTGAGCCAGGATCAAACTCTCCATTTTGGTTCGTTCTTTTTAGCTCTTTCGACCGTTTTTACAACCACGGTCAGGTTATTTTTTTCTGACGCAGGGGTACTTGTCGTATTCTGGCTTTCAAACTATAATATTTTCAAGGTTCGGTGCGCTGTTCGGCGTTGCCTCTCTCGGCTTCGCTGTTCGGCACTTATTCAATATATCTAATCTATTTGGGTTTGTCAACTACTTTTTCCATCTTTTTGGAAAAAATTTTTTCACTTTGTCTACAATCCTTGTGAGATAAGGGTTGCAGTCGTTAGAATTTTCTGGATTTTTGCTTGATCAAGCATCGCCGCCATACCCCGTCCCTTATCAGGGTGGTGAATTTCAAGCAGTTGTGTTTTTGATTTGGCTGAGTTCATGGGGATTTTTTTGGGTAATTATTATGGAAGGGGTTAATCAACGCAATTGCTGATAGTGTTGAGTGGATATAGGAATTAGGGATGATATGAAGAGTTTGGCTGTACTACCACCGTTTTTGGTGCTGGATCAATTGTTGCAAGGTTGGTTGCTGGAGGATATTGGTAGGGGTGATCGTACTACTCAATCTCTATTATCCCAAAATCCCACCGACAAAGAAGCGAAGTGGATAGCGAAAGCACCGGGAATAATTGCTGGTTTACCGGTTGCAGCCAGGGTGTTTCAGCTTTTGAATCATCAGGTCAATTTTGCAAATATTACCGCTGAGGGGGCAAAATGTGAACCAGGACAGGTAATAGCGGAAATTGGTGGTTCTTTAGATGCTCTGTTAATGGGAGAAAGGGTGGCGTTGAATTTGACGATGCGATTAAGTGGAATCGCGAGTTTAACTAATGTATATGTGGAGAAAATAGCTGATTTACCTGCTCAATTGGTGGATACGCGCAAAACTACACCAGGGTTGAGAATTTTGGAAAAGTACGCGACTGCTTTAGGTGGTGCTATAAATCACCGAATGGGTTTGGATGATGCGGTGATGATTAAGGATAATCATATTATAGCGGCTGGGGGAATTGGGGAGGCTATTACCCGCGTTCGTTCTCACATTCCTTATCCTCTGACAATTGAGGTGGAAACGGAAACTTTGGCACAGGTGCAAGAAGCGTTAGAGTATAAGGCAGATATTATTATGTTGGATAATATGCCTTTAAAAATGATGAGTCAAGCTGTGTCGCTGATTCGTCATGAAGATAATCGAGTAAAAATTGAGGCTTCGGGAAATGTCAACTTAGAGACTATTCGCGCTGTAGCAGAAACTGGTGTTGATTATATTTCTACTAGTGCGCCTATTACTCAGTCTAGATGGTTGGATCTAAGTATGAGAATGGTTTAATCGGCTATTGTATCTATATTATAGATTTGGGCGGGCTAGAAGCCCACCCCACAAGTAAATTATGGCGGGCTAGAAGCCCACCCCACAAGTAAATTATGGCGGGCTAGAAGCCCACCCCACAAGTAAATTATGGCGGGCTAGAAGCCCACCCCACAAGTAAATTATGGCGGGCTAGAAGCCCACCCCACAAGTAAATTATGGCGGGCTAGAAGCCCACCCCACAAGTAAATTATGGCGGGCTAGAAGCCCACCCCACAAGTAAATTATGGCGGGCTAGAAGCCCACCCCACAAGATGAAAATTTTTTATTTTTATACGGTTTAAATGCGGATTCAATGGGGCGAATTTGAGAAATTATCGGATGCTATAATAGCGGTTTAAGTTATATTTCGCACAAATACGCAAATGCGAAAAGTATACGACTTTGAATTTGCACAAGTTTGTATTTTAGTTCATAAACTTGGAGATTCTCTCGACAGCGGTTACTAGAATTTCTGGTTCTTGCACTAATGCGAAGCGAACGTATCCTTCACCAGATTTACCAAAGCCGATACCTGGAGAAGCTGCTACACCTGTTTTTTTGACTAATTCGGTGCAAAATTCTCTGGAATTGTTACTCCATTGTGTAGGTAATTTTGCCCAAATGTACATTGTGGCTTGTGGTGTGGGAACGTTCCAGCCTATGCTGTGTAAGGCTTTGATGAATGTGTCACGACGTTGACGAAAAATAGCTAAGGCTGATTTTACACCATTTTGCGGTCCGGTGAGGGCTGCGATCGCTCCGTTCAAAATTCCCAAATATTGGTTAAAATCAATGGTGGCTTTGATTTGTTTCAGGGCTTGAATCAATTCTGGATTCCCAATTGCATAACCAATGCGGAAACCTCCCATATTATAAGACTTGGACAGGGTAAAAAATTCAATAGAGACGCTTTTTTCTGGGTCAGCTTGTAAAATTGAGGGGACTGGAGATTTTAGATTTTGGATTTTGGATTTTGGATTTTGGGTTTCTTCTGTGAAAACTAAATCTACATAGGGGAAATCGTGAACTAAAACAATGTTATGGTGTTGACAAAAGGCTACAGCTTCTTGAAAAAAGGATAAAGGGGCGATCGCACTGGTAGGATTATGAGGATAGCTTAAAACCATCAACCGCGACTGATTTAAAACAGTGACGGGAATATCACTAAACACTGGTAAAAAATTATTTTCTGGTTTTAATGGCATGGGATAAATCTGACCATTAGCCAAGTATACTCCACCAGCATGGGAAGGATAACCAGGATCTAATAATAGAGCAAAATCGCCGGGATTAAGTATGGCTAAGGGTAAATGGGCTGTTCCTTCTTGAGAACCAATTAGGGGTAAAACTTCAGTTTCTGGGTTAACTGGGATACCGAATTTCTGTTCATACCATTGGGCTGCGGCTTGACGAAAATTTTGAGTACCACGAAATAATAAATAACCATGGGTGCTAGGATCATGGACAGATTGAGCGATCGCTTCTAGGATATGATTCTCGGTAGGTAAATCTGAAGATCCCAAAGACAAATCAATTAATTCCTTTCCCGCAGCCACAGCTATGGTCTTGGCTGTGTCCATGTCCGCAAATACGTTAGATTTTAAAGGTTGTAACCTGGTTGCAAATTGCATTTTAATTATTTATCATTGGTTATTAGTTATGAGTATGTGATCAGAAACTCTAGAGTTTTGATCACTGACTGACCACTAATTACTCTGTAAATGGTTATCTAAAAGACTGAGTAATTTATCTTTAGCAATTACTCCTTCGGTAGATTCTAATACTTCTTCTCCTTTCATTAACCTGAGAGCAGGAAGGCCTTCTACATGATATTGCTTGACAGCCACGGGATTAGGATCAGCTTCTATTTTAACAATTTTTAGGCGATCGCTATAAGTTGTTGCGGCTAAATTAATCAATGGTGACATTAAGCGACAAGGACCACACCAGGAAGCCCAAAAATATACTAATACAGGCTGTTCGGACTTTAAAACTTCTTTTTCAAACTCAGCATCAGTGATATTTATTACACTATTGCCCATAATAGTCTCCATAAAGTAGCATCAGTTAATCAAATTCGTTTACAAAATACTTTATCCCAATTTGAGGGTTAGTTGTTATCCTGTTTTGGACTTAGGCTTTACTCGGTCGAAGAATTTGCAGTTATAAAATGCTTACTATATCAGCTTTTTATCTGGTAATCTATCATAATCATTGGGAAAAATGAAGTAAAATCCCACAAATATGTGGGATTAACTGAATTAAATTATCTGCAAGAACTACAGTTTATCTAATTGTCTTTTAAGTTCTTCTAAGTCAGCATCAACTGGTTGAGTCGCTTTAGCTGTACTGGTTGGTTGTTCTGGGTTTAGTAATTTTGGTTCTGGTGCTGGTGCTAGAGATGCTTTCAAAGCCGCTAATTCATTATCAATATCACTACCAGATTCCAATTTTGCAAATTGGCTTTCTAAATCTGAACTTATCAATTCTGCGGTAGACTGAGCGCGAGATTCTTGGAGTAATACTTTTTCTTCCATGCGCTCAAAAGCGGACATGGCGCTGCTGGTACTCATTCCGCTCACCATATTTCCCAATTGTTCTTGGGCTTTGGCTGCGGTAATTCGAGCTTTGAGCATTTCTTTCTTGGTTTTGGCTTCGGAAATTTTGCTCTCTAACTGAATTAAATTCTTTTTCAGACCTTCTACCTGAATGGTTTGCTGGTCTAGACTAGTTTTTAAAGCTACACTTGTATCATTATATGTTTTTTTGCGCTCTAAGGCTTGACGAGCTAGGTCTTCATCCCCTTTTTGCAGAGCAAGTTGAGCGTTGCGCTGCCATTTGTTGACTTCATTCACAGCTTCATTGTACTGTTTCTCTGTACGTTTTTGGGCTGCTATGGCTTGAGCTACCCCTTGACGCAATTTCACCATGTCCTCTTGCATTTCTAAGAGGGCTTGTTCCAGCATTTTTTCTGGATCTTCGGCTTTACTGACTAAATCATTGAGATTAGCGCCAACTACTCGTTTAAGACGATCAAATAATCCCATAAATTTATCTTTCCTTAGAAGGTTTGGGTTTTTGGTTAAATAGATAGCTTTTTTGTTAATAGCTACCTATGTCAATGTGATATTTCCAGTTTGGATCTTTTTTTCTATTCTGAATCATGAACCTATCATACAGAGAAAAATTCAGGAGTCAGAAGTCAGGAGAAAGAAGACAAGGAAAGGAGTAAAATTAAGTTTGTATCAGCGGTTTTCCTAATTTTCGTACCTGATTCAAGTATATACGGCTATATTAACCCGTCTAACTTATGGTTCGGGTGTTTTGGGAAGGAGATGTAGTTTTATTTGTCATATATTTACTGATAAAGTGTTGCAAATGGCAGGTATTATGACTTGACCCCAAATCAAGGAAAGTTTAAATTATCTGACTATATCTGACTAATACGTAACTGCTGAATAATCTGGTATAAATCGTTTACAAGCATCAAAATCCGTAAAATTAGATAGTCTACCCCCATTTATTGAGAAGATAGAATAAAAATTTACCAAACAGCTACAAAAATTGTCAATTACTACCCTCTTCAGATATAATAACCATTTAATAGTTAATGGTCAAAACATGGAATTTATTTTTGTTTACATCACTTGTAAAGATCGTGTTGAAGCTCTTAATATAGGTAAAGCCGTAGTAGAAGCTCGTCTTGCTGCCTGTGCTAATATAATTGATGGTATGGACAGTATTTATTGGTGGAACGACGAATTACAAGTAGAAAAAGAAGCTATTTTAATTATGAAATCGCGGGGGGATTTACTTGAAGAACTAACGGAAAAGGTGAAATCAAAACATTCTTATGAAGTACCTTGTGTGGTGGCTTTACCAATTGAACAAGGAAATCAGGATTACCTGAATTGGCTAATAGCAGAAACCAAGGCTAAACAGATATCAACAAATAGTTGATAGTTAGATTTAGTGAATTTCAAGTTACTATCTTCATCAAGGATTAAGTAATGACAAATAAGATAATGTATAATTACTCAATACTGGAAATAGTAAAACTACTAACAAAATATGTCTTTAAAATCAATTAATAATATTTTAGAAGGTATTAAACGGTCAGCACCATGGCAAGAACAATTATTTCCGCGCTTGTTGAATTGTTGGGTGGAAATTGTCGGTGCTGGGGTTGCGGTACAAACTCGACCTTTGTCAATTCAACGTGATGTTGTGTGGGTAGCAACGTCTAGCGCTGCTTGGGCGCAAAATTTGACCTTTGAACGGAAAACCATATTGATGAAATTAAACCACAAGCTATCTACATCTTTGATAGATATTCGCTTTTCGACTGCGGGGTGGAAGAGTTTACCAAGGACGGAAACACAAATAACTATTTCTGCTTCAGAACACCCCAGTTATGTTGCTGATGATCTAGTTCCTGAGAAGTTAGTCACACCGAGTCTTGACAATACTCTAGGTGCTTTTGAGAATTGGGCTAGGATGATGCAGGAGCGATCGCATTATCTCCCTTTATGTCCCGAATGTCAATGTCCTAGCCCACCAGGTGAACTTGAACGCTGGAATGTTTGTTCTCTGTGCTGTTCTAATGTTGGAAGTAAATAATCAGCCTTGATTATGATATTTAACTATTGTCAGTTGATTGTAAATAATGGAGTCAACTAGATGCTAAAAACTGAGTTTAAATCTATCCAAAGTAGACTAAAAAAATCGGAGTAAATCTAAAATCGGGCTTTTAACCTTGATCCCTAATATGTTTTAGTTTAAAGTGAGTATGTAGACACTCTAAGAATCATTTACAAATATAACAAGAATCTAAAGAGATAATAAAGTTTATTTATTGATAATAATGGCTAGAACCCGTATCCAATAATAACTTTTTGCCCTTCATCCCTATTTTGGTAAACAAGGAAAATATATAAGTATGTTGGCTAGTCCTATGGTACTGAAGATGAAGGCATATCAAGCAATTAAGCGTTTAACATCTACTTGTCGTTATTGTCGTTATTACCAGCCACAGGGTCGCCGTGGTGGTATGTGTGAAAAGTTGACCGCACCGGTCCAAGGTGTTTGGAAAGCTTGTCCCTTAGCGTTACCAGCTTTTGCACCCGCTTGGGAAACTCTAGAAGATGCTTGGAGTTTACCAGTACCAAGGCCTGTTATTTCAACTTCTCAAACTCTTGCAGCGGATTTAGATCATCTGACAATTAATTGTGTTGAAGAGACCCGTACTTATACCACGCAAGAGGTAATAAATCAGAATGTAGTAATTTAATTACGCACGATTATTGTTATCAATTTTCTGTCCACCTTAATAAGATTTGACTTCCAATTTATTAGTGTTTCCAATTTTGAGATCTTCAGAAATCGCACCTTCCTGACAGGTGCGATTTTAGTATATAAAAGTCAGGAAAGAATCAACCACGAAGGAACTAAGGAAGAGAAGGAAAGAGGGTTCGAGAGATATTTTCCGTAAGTCTCCAGGAAGTAAAACACTATTGATGTTATCACGGTCTTAGGGACTGATATAATTTTAAGCTTTAAGGTAACCAGGGAAATTCTCGAAAGTTGGGAGGTCGCTTTTCCAAAAAAGCTTGTTTTCCTTCCGCGCCTTCTTCTGTCATATAATAAAGAAGAGTGGCATTACCGGCAAGTTCTTGTAAACCGGCTTGTCCGTCGCAGTCGGCGTTAAATGCTGATTTGAGACAACGAATGGCTATAGGGCTTTTTTCGAGGATTTCTTGCGCCCATTGTATCCCTTCTGTCTCTAATTGTTCTACAGGGACAACAGTATTAACTAAGCCCATTTCTAAAGCCTGTTGAGCGTTATACTGACGACAAAGAAACCATATTTCCCGCGCTTTTTTTTGTCCTACTATTCGCGCTAAATAACTCGCACCAAAACCACCGTCAAAACTGCCTACTTTTGGTCCTGTTTGCCCGAAAATGGCGTTATCGGCCGCAATAGTTAAATCACAAATTAAATGCAAAACATGACCCCCACCAATAGCATAACCGGCGACTAGGGCAATGACGACTTTAGGCATGGAACGAATGAGACGTTGCAAGTCTAAAACGTTTAAGCGGGGAATACCAACATCATCTACGTAACCTGCTTGTCCCCGGACACTTTGATCTCCTCCTGAACAGAAGGCGTATTTACCGTCTGTATGGGGTCCTGCACCCGTAAATAAAACTACACCAATATTAGTATCTTCTTTAGCGTCCCAAAAAGCCTCGTATAATTCAAAGACGGTTTTGGGGCGGAATGCGTTACGTTTGTGGGGACGGTTAATGGTGATTTTAGCGATACCGTCGGTTTTTTGGTAGATAATGTCTTCGTAGGTTTTGACGGTTTTCCAGTCGGGTTCTATCATGGATAATCTGCGATACTGTGTTTGAGAATTTTATCGCGGCGGAGATGGAAAGTATTGGCAATTTCCAGAAAATGAGTAATTAAGGGGAAACTTAAAAAAATATTCCCCTAATTCTCCAGCAATAGGGAATTAAGGGAACCTGATTTTGATTTGTTTGACATACTCACCGACCTGAAGGTGCGATGATTCTTGACACTTCACTGGAACACGCCACAAGTGGTCTTATCGTCCCTCCATGTCCGTTTAAAGTCTCCCAATGCCCTATGGCGACTATAACCAAATTTTAACATAAAGCCGTCCTAAAAGCGATGCACTGAGCTTGCCGAAGTGGACGGGGCTTGTATCCCAGATTTTTGGTCAAATCCAAACTAGTAGGAAGTAAGGATGTAAGATCTCAGTTGAGCGCGTATTAGGCAATCAAAGTAAAATCGCTACTCACAAGGGTGATAGTAGGATCACTTAAAACGGCAAACTTAGATTCCCCACCCGGAGTAGATCCGTTGGAGTTATAGAAAAGACTACCAGTGCCTTGGCTATAAACAATGCGGGCATTACTAGCACCTACTGAATTATCGTTAGGAACTACTCCAAAATCAGTCAGAGCCTGTCCCACTGCATTAGTAATGGCACTGAAAGTAGCTTTACTCAATGCAATCTTGTCTCTATTTTCTCCTTGACTAATTTGTCCCGCTTGAAAATTGATGGTATCAACACCTAAATTGTTGAAGACTCCATTGAACCGATACTGATCATTACCGAGTCCTCCTATGAGAGTATCATTACCGAGTCCTCCTATGAGAGTATCATTACCACTTCCTCCGTCCAGAATGTTATGGCCACTATTACCAGTGATGACGTTATTACCTATGTTACCTGTACCATTGATATTGCCAGTGCCGGTGAGATTAAAATTCTCGTACAGGTCACTTAAAACGTAGTCCACTGAACTTGACTGGGTACCAATGACAGTAAAATCATTCCTGTCAAGAGTGATACCAGGATCAACTTTGGCAAACCGAGATTCTCCACCCTCAGCACTTCCGTTGGAGTTATAGAAGACATAACCAGTGCTTTGGCTATAAACAATGCGGGCATTACTAAAAGTTGCTAAAGAATCATCAGTAACCACGGCAAAATCAGTCGCCGATAGATCCCCACTGTCAACACTAATAGCATTGAAACTAGCTTTACTTAATGCTATTTTATCTTCTCCTTCGACAAAATTCTCGATTGAAGAAAGACCTAATGAGGGAGAAGAAGAGAAAGAGTAATCTCTCTTGAACCAAAATCTATCCTGACCCTGTCCTCCATTGAGATTATCAATTAGGGAAGGATCAACAATTGATCCAGAATTACCCCCTCCCCACAAAGTATCATTACCATTTCCTCCATTGAGATTATCAGTGCCAGGTCCTCCCATGAGGATATCATTTCCGTTCTGTCCGCTCAGTCGGTCATTACCACTACCGCCCTGTAACAAATTATTTAGGGCATTACCAGTGATCAGGTCATTTCCCGCCCCACCAATCGCATTTTCAATGACATTTCCGGCAGAAAGAGTGAGTTTGAGGTTACTGACCGTTACCGATTGCTGTGTGGTGATGCCCAAGTTAATATTTACCGGACCTGCAATATTAGTCTTAGGATCACTAAAGTCAATAGTATCAATACCCTCGTTTGCTGCTTCCACAATGGTATCTGCTCCCAAAGCATTGGCAACACTAAAGACATAAGTATCGTTTCCTGCTCGACCAGTAAGGGTGTTGTCGCCACTATTACCAGTGATGACGTTATTACCTGCGTTACCTGTACCATTGATATTACCAGTGCCGATGAGTGTGAGGTTCTCTACGAGGTTAGGTAAGGTGCGGGTCTGTGCACTTGGTAAAGTATCAGTAATAAAGATTGGTATGCCATCATCGGTTACACTTGGATCGATAGTAGCATTAGTTGCATTGGAAAGTTTTACTAAGAAGGATTCATCGGGTTCATTGATGTTGTCTGTGAGAATGGGGATACGGATAATGCCGGAGGAAGTGCCGGCGAGGATAGTCACCGTTCCTGAACTATTACTATTATTATAATCAACGCCCGGTATTGCGGAAACTGCACCTGTCGGACTGGTGGTGTAATTGAAGGTGATGTCGTCTTTACTAGTGACGAGTTGTCCATTAGCACCGATAAGGTCTACAACTATTACAGCACTATTATTGAAGTCTTCAACAAAAATGTTATTGTTAAACCCACTGAATGATAAAGTTGGACCGTCGGTGTCAACAATAGTTCCTATGACGGGTTCTGGTGTACCAACGGTGTAACCTGTTCCACTAGCTAAGGTGACAACAACTGTCTCATTACCTTCGTAGTGGTCATCTGCTTTGGGGTCTATGATTAAAGTAGCTGTGTTTTCACCCTCTTCAAAGGTGATGGTTTTACCTGTTCCCGGTGTTGCTCCTGTGTAGTCATCACCATTGGCTGTACCACCAATGCTATAGTTAACGGCTAATGGATTACCTAAGGACTGGCTTGTACCACCAGGATAACTGCGAGTGAAGGTATAGACTAGGTTGGTTGTACCGTCTTCATTTACGCTGCTTGGAGTTACGGTTACGGTAATACTAGCAGTATCGTCATCATTAATAGTTCCTACGACGGGTGCTGTTGTACCAAGGGTATAACCTGGTCCATTAGCTAAGGTGACAACTACTGTCTCATTACTTTCAACGATGGTATCTGCTTTGGGGTTTATGATTAAAGTAGCTGTGTTTTCACCCTCTTCAAAGGTGATGGTTTTACCTGTTCCTGGTGTTGCTCCTGTGTAGTCATCACCATTGGCTGTACCACCAATGCTATAGTTAACGGTTAAGGGATTACCTAAGGACTGGCTGGTACCACCAGGATAACTGCGAGTGAAGGTATAGACCAGGCCGCCTGGACCATCTTCAAATACGCTGCTTGGAGTTACGGTTACGGTAATACTAGCAGTATCGTCGTCGTTAATAGTTCCTACGACGGGTGCTGTTGTACCAAGGGTATAACCTGGTCCATTAGCTAAGGTGACAACTACTGTCTCATTACTTTCAACGATGGTATCTGCTTTGGGGTCTATGATTAAAGTAGCTGTATCTGAATTCGCAGCAAAGATGATGGTTTTACCTGTTCCCGGTGTTGCTCCTGTGTAGTCATCACCATTGGCTGTACCACCAATGCTATAGTTAACGGCTAATGGATTATCTAAAGACTGGCTGGTACCACCAGGATAACTGCGAGTGAAAGTATAGACTAGCTTGGTTGTCCCGTCTTCAAATACGCTGCTTGGAGTTACGGTTACGGTAATACTAGCAGTATCGTCATCATTAATAGTTCCTACGACGGGTGCTGTTGTACCAAGGGTATAACCTGGTCCATTAGCTAAGGTGACAGCTACTGTCTCATTACTTTCAACGATGGTATCTGCTTTGGGGTCTATGATTAAAGTAGCTGTGTTTTCACCCTCTTCAAAGGTGATGGTTTTACCTGTTCCCGGTGTTGCTCCTGTGTAGTCATCACCATTGGCTGTACCACCAATGCTATAGTTGACTGTTAAGGGGTTGGTGGTAACTCCAGTACGGGTGAAGGTATAAATCAGGTTGGTTGTACCATCTTCATTTACGCTACCTGGTGATACTGTCAGGGTAATGCTGGGGAAATCATCATTATCAATAGTTCCCGTTGCTGATCCTGATGTACCAGGGGTATAACCTGTGCCACTAGCTATGGTGAAAATAACTGTTTCATCATTTTCAAATGTGCTGTCTGCTGTGGGGTTAATGGTTACGGTTTTCGTAGTTTCACCCTCTTCAAAGGTGATGGTTTTACCTGTTCCCGGTGTTGCTCCTGTGTAGTCAGCACCATCGGCTGTACCGCCAATGCTATAGTTAACGGTTAAGGCATTGTCTATCTTTCCATACCGACTGAAGGTATAAACCAGGTTAGCTGTACCATCTTCATTTACGCTATCAGGGAATACGGCTACGTTAACATTGGTATCCTCATCAATAATAGTTCCAATGACGGCGGTGGCTGTATTGATAACGTAACCTGATCCAGGAGCTAAGGTTAACTCAACGTTTTCATTACCTTCAAAGGTGGTATCTGCTTTGGGGTTAATGGTTAAATTGGCTGTACTTGCACCCGCAGCAAAGGTAATCGATCCTCTTGTTAGTCCAAAACTGGCTGCTCCTGTTTGAGTATAGTCAGTGTAATTAGAGTCACTGCTGAAAGTAGCTGAACCGCCAACATTGAAGTTAACAGTTAAGGCATTAGTCAGATCTCCAGCACGAGTGAAAGTGTAAACTAGATTTGTCGTCCCGTCTTCAAGAACACTAGCAGGATTAACCGATAGGCTAACATCAGCACGTCCCGGATCAACATCATTGTCAGTGATGATTACTGTTGCACTATTGTCTGTGCCTAAACTGTAATTAGTGCCACTAATTAATGACAGGATTACGGTTTCTCTGCCTTCGACAAGATTATCATTAACGGGAGTAATGGTGACGGTCTTTGAAGTCTCTCCCGCCAGAAAGGTTACGGTAGAAGGAATGGGGCTGTAGTCACCAGTAGATGCAGTTCCCGAAATTGTGTAACTAACTGTGAGAGCATTGTTAGTGCTACCTGTGCGAGTAATCGTAAACACACCTGGGTTAGCTGGTGTTCCTTCTCCAGCGTCGCTATCTGTAGCTATGACTTTAACAATGGTACTTGGGTCACTAAAACCTTGAATAAAAACTGCCGCGTCACGAGCGGAGTCACGGGTATCAGCGATCGCTAATTTTATGTGATTAATTTGACCTGGAATAAGATCCGTTGCTACTGCACTTAATACAGTTGTGAAACCATCGAACTTCGTACCTAAAATATTTCCATAATAATCAGGTTGGAAAAATGCCGAGTTCGTTCCAGCGTTAACAGTATTGATAGAAACAGGAGTTGTCGCACCGGGGACGAAAGCAATGTTTTTACCATTCAGGTAAAAGGCAAAAACATCATTGAACCTTGAATTTCCCAACTCAGGATAATCTTCAGAGGCAAATACATAGGAGAAGCTGATAGTATTCGAGGTCGGAATAAAGTCAAACTCTAATACTGCTGCATCATAGGTGCTGTTATTAGAGACTATAGTTTTGACTATGGCATCTAGATCTCTGTCACCTGATTTACCGTTAGAAGTTGAGTAGGTTGAAGGATCATCATCAACATCAATATTTCCGGTACTCAGAACAATACCGTTAATGCCTATTGTTCCTTGTTCACCAGTAAAAGTACCCCCGGCAACATTTGCACCGGTAAACCTGATGTTGCTGATTTTGTCTGGTGTAATACCGGAGTTGCCGATTAAAGTGTTAACAAGTTGCGCGGCAGTAACGCTATTTAAGTCTCTTGTGGTTAAAGCACTCTGTTCAATTGCGATCGCTTCTCCATTTATTATAATCGTAGCGTGGTCATTCTCTGCTTGCAAACTCTGTAAAGTTGTCCCATTCAGACTTTCACCTCGTACCAAAGCGGCAAAAATCGCCCCTTCGTCTCCAGCGCTATCCGTTTGATTAATCCGAGCATCTACAAAATGCCCAATTTCTTCTAATATTACGTCACTAACTGCTGCTGAATTCGCATTTGCGACAAAATTATCTGATAAGTAAATCTTATTAGTGCTAGTAGAATAGGCCCCATTAGCATTGCCAAGAATGGTGTTACTAACAACTTCTATTTGGGGAAGTTGACTGAAATTACCCCCTTGCCAATCTAATCGCAGAATTTCCGCCGCGCTGCGGTTGTATTGCGTCCCAAAAGCGCTATCGAAAACCTGCCAGAAATTATTATTAACATCAGAAAAGCCACTTAGTTTGTCGTATGTCAGCTTTAGGGCTGATTCAAGTAAAAGTGAGAAGTTCATAAGTATATATAAGGTAGAATGCTTTATTAAAGATATAACACGATTTACTTTTAATTTCTAGGGTATTTATATTAAGATTTCTTATGTCACTAAAATTAAAATAACAATTAGTATGTCCAGAATATTGTCCCTACAATCTTTCTTATAAGTATCTATTGTATTATTTAATTTTAAGTATTAATATTTATTTGTCTAACCGCTCAGTCAAGGGAATAATTCAGGACTTACGCAAAATATCTCTCCCTAAACCCCCATTTCTCTGTTACCTCTGTGCCTGGAGTGGTTTCTTATTCCGCGACTTGTGCGTAAGTGCTGTAATTCTTGAAAAGATGAATAATAAATTATGTGCGGAATCTGGGCGCTAACTTCTAAATAGCAAAATTCAGGAGTTAAAAGTAAAAGTATCCGTGGTTTTTACATATTTATTAGTATTAATTTAAACTCTTTGTATAAAAAAAGGTGAGCGTTTTAGCCCACCTAAAAAATCAGAGAATATTGATGCTATGATACAGCGGATTGGAAATCAATGAGGTACAAAATCTAATCAAAGCCAGACAATAAGCCAATTTTACTCCTGACTCTGAGTGTAATTAGCCTAACAATGCTTTGGCTTTAGCTAAAACATTATCAACTGTGAAGCCAAACTTCTCTAAACAAATACCACCAGGAGCGGAAGCACCAAAAGTATCAATACTGACGGTATCGCCTTCACTACCGATATACTTATGCCAACCGAAGCTACTAGCCGCTTCTACAGATAGGCGTTTAGTAACAGATCGAGGAAGAACAGACTCTTTATAAGCTGCATCTTGTGTATCAAATAAGGTAGAAGAAGGCATAGAAACAACACGAACTTTCTTACCTTCTGCTGTCAGTTTCTCTGCGGCGCTCACACAAAGACTTAATTCTGAACCAGTACCAATTAAGATGATATCTGGTGTACCTTGACAATCAACAATTGTATATGCACCTTTAGCGACACCTGCGATAGATGTACCTGCTAAGTTAGGAACATTTTGACGAGTGAAAGCTAATAAAGTAGAAGCTTGTGCTTTAGATTTTTCAATGGCAACTTTGTAACCACCAGAGGTTTCATTTCCATCTGCGGGACGAATTACGGTTAAATCAGGAATGGCACGCAAAGAAGCTAAAGTTTCAATGGGTTGGTGGGTAGGACCATCTTCACCCTGGCCAATGGAGTCGTGAGTCATGACCCAAATTGCGCCAGCTTCAGAAAGAGCAGCCAAACGAATAGCAGCCCGCATATAATCGGTGAAGATGAGGAAGGTTGCACCGTAGGGTATTAAACCGGAACGGTGTAAAGCCATACCGTTACAAATTGCACCCATGGCGTGTTCCCGGACACCGAAGTGAATGTTACGATTGCCGAAATGTCCTTTTTGGAAGTCCCCAGTACCTTTAAGTTCAGTGAGGTTGGAGTGGGTTAAGTCAGCAGAACCACCGATTAATTCCGGTAAAACAGCACCTAATTTGTTGAGGCAGGTTTCCGAGTGTTTGCGGGTAGGTAATGCTTTATCTGCATCTGTGTAGGTAGGTAATACTTGATCCCAACCCTCTGGTAATTTGCCACTAATCAAACGTTCAAATTCAGCGGCTTCTTGGGGGTATTTAGCTTGATATTCGGCATAAGCTTTGTTCCACTCGGATTCGTAAGCAGCACCGCGTTCAACAGCCTTGCGGGTGTGGTTGAGGGCATCTTCGGGAACGACAAAAGCATCGTATTGCCAGCCTAAGTTGTTGCGGGTAGCTATTGTTTCGTCAGGTCCTAGGGCAGCACCGTGAATACCAGCAGTATTAGCTTTATTAGGAGAACCATAACCGATGGTGGTTGTCACCTTAATCATGGTGGGTTTGTCTGTGACTGCTTTTGCCTCTGCGATCGCTTTGGCAATGCCTTCTAAATCTGTGTTACCGTCTTTAACGTGCAGAACGTGCCAACCGTAAGATTCAAAGCGTTTAGAAACGTCTTCGGTGAATGCTACATCTGTAGAACCATCAATTGAGATGTGGTTATCGTCATAGAGAGCAATAAGTTTACCTAATCCCCAGTGTCCAGCGATAGAAGCGGCTTCACCAGAAATCCCTTCCATGTTGCAACCATCACCAAGAATCACATAAGTGTAGTGATCAACAATTGTCGCATCAGGCTTATTGAACTTAGCGGCCAGGTGTGCTTCTGCTACTGCTAAACCGACAGCATTGGCAATTCCTTGACCTAAAGGACCTGTGGTAACTTCTACACCAGCTGTCACAAAATTTTCGGGGTGGCCTGGGGTCTTAGCACCCCATTGACGAAATTGTTTGATGTCGTCTATGGTAACGCTATCGTAGCCTGTGAGGTACAGTAGGGCATACTGTAACATTGAACCATGACCAGCGGATAAAACAAAGCGATCGCGGTTGAACCACTGAGGATTTTTGGGATTATACCGCATGAAGGAGTCCCAAAGGACAAAAGCCATGGGAGCCGCACCCATCGGTAGTCCAGGGTGTCCCGATTTGGATTTTTCTATGGCATCAACAGCCAAAAAGCGGATAGAATTGATACAAAGTTCTTGGAGGGATTGGGTTGCAACAGCCATAATCTCTAATTGTTAAGGACGGGTTAGGACTCTTTTTAGCGTTTTTGTGGTTTCATGAGCAAATGATCCCACTTTGTTCATCATCTCATTCCCAATTATCAATGGACAAGGGGGATTTTTGACGTTTTTAGTGATGAATCAGGCCGATAAGCCGATAAATTTAATCATGCCTTCCCAAAGCTGGGCATTAGCTAGGCTGTTAGTTCGGCTATGAATGTCTCTATCATAGTTACTAAAAATATAGTCAAATATTTCTAGCTTGGTAAGGCTTACACCTTACAGGACTAACTACAAGCCTCTCTACTGAGTTTCTATCAAAGATAGAGTCCCCAACTACTTTTCTTAATATGTTCAGAGAACCGTTTAAGTCTGCTGAATAATGTTTACCAAACTGGGACTTAAATAAACCTCTTTTAACTCTTTTACCTAAATATTGCTCATGCTTTTTGATTGGTTCAAAATCCAGAAAACTACATTTTGATGTGTAACTCTCTGTAGTAATTTGTACCTTGATTCCCACAAGTTTAGCTTTATATTCTAACTGCTGTATAAATCGTGCATGAGGAATATTGGTAAAGTTTTGGTTAGTTTTACTCCCTAAGTTAATGTTCTGTTTCCAATTCTCATTTTTACCTATAATCAAATGCGTTATATTTTGACTAACTAGCTGATTAATAATAAATCTACTAGCTGTGTGGAGGTAGTAATCCACTTTGTGATTGCGTTTGAGTGTTAATGCTTCTATTTTTCGAGAAGATTTTTGATTTTTAGATAACTGAGATTGGAGACTAGCTTTAACTTTATTGTAAAACTGGTTACAAGATTTAATTGCCTGGCCACAAACAATAAAAGGTTGAAAATCTAAACAATTACTACTAACAGCAGCCAGGTTGTTTAGTCCTATATCAATCGCTGCGATTCTATTATTAACTTCTGGGGTGGTTTCTTCTTGTTCATAAACTGCCTCAATAATGTAGACATTATTTTTAGGAATAATCCTCACTTCTTTAATTTGTGTTAGCTTAGTTTTGATGCTTATGGCTAATCCAGAAGGTGAAATTAAACCTTGTTTTAAGGCTTTCTGGGAAAAAGCCTGATTATTAAAATTTAAAACGTTTCTCCCTTTTTGTTTATGTTTATATTTAGGTAATTTTGGTTCACCTAAAAACTTACCTGGATTTAACTCATATTCTTTCTTTGCCTCCTGGTAAGACTTAAAGCATTTATCAACTTGTTTGAATACTAATTGAGCAACTTTACTAGGTAAGGCCTGATAATCATTACTCTTCTTGAGTGCATGATATATTTGATTGAATGTTGGTATTGGTTGTCCATTAAAAAAAGCTTGACGACATAAATAAACAGCACAGTTAAATAGGTTTTTTGAGAAAAAAGACATTTGATCAATTTCTCTAAACCATTTGTGATTCTGTTTAATTATATGTCGCTCAACTAATCGCATTCTGACTCCAGGTACTTAACAATACACTCTGTAGATTCTAGCACAAAAGCTAGTTATTATCGAAATAAAATCTTGCATCATATCTTGCATCATATCTTCTGTTTCTTCTTCTGCCAGATTTACTACTTCAATGCCCTTGCCTTATGATCATTTCTCAAAGGCAAACTAGGAGCAAAATTATGCGGGGATCAATAATACAAGAATACAAGTCTTGGTAATGGATAATTGGGTTATTAACTTTACCTATTACCTATTACCTGACTAGTAAGTATCTTTAAGGAGTAAATTTCTTGAAGGCTAGGCTGACATTATGACCACCAAAGCCAAAGGAGTTAGATAAGGCTACCTCGACTATTTGACTGCGGCTGGTGTGGGGGACATAATCTAAATCACATTCTGGATCAAGATTTTCGATGTTGATGGTAGGGGGAATTTTGTCATGAGCTATGGCTAAAATTGTCGCTACGGCTTCAATTCCTCCCGAACCACCTAAAAGGTGTCCTGTCATGGATTTAGTGGAACTGACGGCTATTTTATAGGCGTGATCTCCTAAAGCTTTCTTAATGGCGGCGGTTTCGTTGACATCATTGGCTGGTGTACTTGTCCCATGGGCATTGATGTAACTTACCATTTCTGGGGCGATCCCACCATCTTTTAAAGCTAATTCTATCGCCCTAGCCGCACCTAAACCACCGGGAACTGGCGCAGTGATATGATACGCATCACAGGTCATCCCATAACCGACAATTTCCCCATAAATCCGTGCGCCACGCTTCATGGCGTGTTCTAACTCTTCGAGAATTAAAATTCCCGCGCCTTCACCCATCACAAACCCATCCCTATCCCTATCAAAGGGACGACAAGCATGGGCTGGATCATCATTGCGACTAGATAAAGCCCGTGCAGAGGCAAATCCTGCCACTGATAGGGGGGTAACTGCTGCTTCACAGCCACCGCAAATCATAGCTTTAGCGTATCCCCATTGAATTTGACGAAAAGCATCACCAATGGAATTAGAACCAGCCGCACAGGCTGTTACAGAACAGGAATTAGGACCTTTTGCACCGGTATGAATTGCTGTTAATCCCGCTGCCATATTGGCGATCATCATGGGAATCATGAAAGGACTACAACGACTAGGACCACGTTTAGGATCTAAGTAAATGGTTTGTTGGTCTTCTAATACTTTAATGCCACCAATACCAGAACCGATGATCACGCCAATTTGTTCAGCGTTGAGATCGTCAATTACTAACCCGGAATCCGCAACAGCTTGAATAGCCGCCGATACACCCAATTGAGAAAAACGATCCATGCGCTTGGCTTCTTTGCGTTCTAAGTAAGTCTCTGGATCAAAGTTTTTGACTTCACCAGCAATGCGACAACTATGTTTAGAAGCATCAAAAGCGGTAATATAGTCAATACCATTCCGTCCGCTCAATAATCCTTGCCAATATTCGGCGGGTGTGTTTCCAATGGGTGTAATCGCGCCCACACCTGTTACAACAACGCGATTACGTTTATAGTCTGTCATGATTACATTAAATATGGCGAAAAAAAATATGGCGAAAAAGCAGCAGATTGAACAATTAAGAGTGCTGAGTTTCCAGTCAAATATCCATAAATTTTGAGTATACTGTCTTCTCAATATTAGGACTTTTGGATGAGGACTTTTGGGGTTTTCCTGGAATTTTTACAGTTTAAACACTCAACACTCATGTACCGGCGGGTTTATCCAGTTAATCTGTATACCTGCAAAATATCTCTTTAAACCCGCCTATACTGAATTAACACTTATCTAAGCAGATGCAGCAACGTGACTATCGATATAATCTACCACGGCCTGAACAGTTGTAATTTTTTCAGCCGCTTCATCGGGAATTTCGATCTCAAACTCTTCTTCCAAGGCCATGACTAGCTCAACTGTATCTAGGGAATCAGCCCCTAAATCGTCAATAAAACTGGCTTCTGGTATAACCTTCTCCGGTTTGTCTACACTCAGTTGCTCAATGATAATTTTTTTTACTTTTTCAAAAGTATCTGCTTGGCTCATAAATAAAAGTCCTTAACAAGTTGCTATGATTTGCTCTCAATGAACAAAGTTTTTTTGGCCATATACATCTTATCGGAAAGAGTGAATCTGAGTATAGGTTCTATCATGAAAACTGAGAATTGAAGATTAGCGGATTTAAGTCCTTACTACTAATCACTACCAATACATAACAAATCCCAATTACCTCTAAAATCTAAATCAAGTATACTTTTATGCCATCCAAAACTCTCAAGTACGCTTATTATCCCGGTTGTGTAGCCCAAGGAGCTTGTCGAGAACTGTATTTATCCACCCAATCTCTAACTAAAGCGTTAGGTATTGAACTGATTGAATTGAAAAAAGCCGCTTGTTGTGGTTCTGGTACATTTAAAGAAGATTCGCAATTATTAGAAGACACTGTTAACGCTAGAAATATCGCTTTAGCGGAATCTTTGCATCTCCCTTTACTAACCCATTGTAGCACTTGTCAGGGTGTTCTTGGTCATGTTGATGAACGATTAAAAGAATGTCAATCTACCAATCCCGATTATCTCAACAAGGTTAATGGTTTACTGGAAAAAGAAGGCTGTTCTCCTTATCGGGGGAGTACAGAAGTTAAACATCTTTTGTATGCTTTGGTGACAGATTATGGTTTAGAGGAAATTTCTGGGCGTGTTAACAAGAAATTAAGTGGATTAAAATGTGCAGCTTTTTATGGCTGTTATCTGCTCCGCGCTCAAAAATCCATGCCTTATGATGATCCTTTTCAACCCGAAGCAATGGAAAATGTATTTCGGGCTGTGGGAGCGACACCTGTATATTATCGTGGCAGGACTCAATGCTGTGGTTGGCCTTTGTCTAGCTATGCGACTACAGAATCTTTCCAAATGGCGGGAAATCATATTCAAGAGGCTGTAGCTAATGGGGCTGATTGTATTGTCACACCATGTCCTCTGTGTCATTTGAATTTAGATTCTCGTCAACCGGAAGTAGAAAAGGTCATTGGTCAAAAATTAGGTTTACCAATTTTGCACTTACCCCAATTAATTGCTTTAGCTTTAGGTGTTAGTCCTAAAGAATTGGGTTTAGAAAGACATATTGTGTCTACAAAACCGGTTTTAGAAAAGTTAGGATTCTGATCAAATACAGCAAGTAGCTTTGAGTGAGGTACACTTTGTGCGGGCAAGACTTGTACTGAGATTGGTCGAAGTATGCCCGCACCACAAGAGTTTTATTATTAATATCTGTACTTCATAAGATCGGAAACTGCTGTAAATAAATTTTGGGAAGGAAATAATATTTTTCTTCCCATTACCCATTACCCATTACCCATTACCAATTACAGATTTCTGATATTCTTCTTCACTAATTAAATCGTGGTTATTTTCCACACGATCTAAAAATACTAATCCTTCCAAATGATCATACTCATGTTGAAAAATTCGGGCAATAAAATCCGTTAATTCTTGTTTTTGGAAATTGCCATAACGGTCTGTATATTCAACTTCAATTGTTTGATATCTAGGAACTAAACCCCTAATTCCCGGAACACTTAAACAACCTTCCCAACCCTTGACTATTTCGGAAGAATGGGCAACAATTCGGGGGTTGATCATTGCGGTCGGCTGCATTTCTGGTGCCTGGGGATATCTAGCATTAGGACGGGAAGCGACGATAAATAAACGGTATGATGCTGCTATTTGTGGTGCAGCAATTCCCACCCCATTAGCTTGAGCAACTGAGGTAATTAATTCATCAATCAGGTTTTGAATTTTCTCATCTTGAATATTCTCAACCGCAGCCGCTTTTTGTCGTAATATCGGATTACCTAATTTAATGATTGGCGCTAATTTTAACATTTTCAAATCTCTAGATTTTTCTCATATCAAATTTCATTATCGCCGTTTTGACGATTATACCATTGATGATGTGCGATCGCCCTCCGATAGCGTCCCCTTGTACCTCGCACGAGTTATGGAATTAAACGAAGCACTCCAGGCACCCCAGAACATTGCCTATGTGTAATTGGGAAATTGTGGATTCAGATATCAGTAAGGTAGCTGAAAAGTTTGTTAGGGCTAACAGTCACTTATAAGTAACTGCATTTTCCTTGGTTTAGCAACGTAATACCAGAACCACTTAACCGCTGTCAGCCAAACAAATAAGCCATTAATAACTGAGGTTGCATAAGTATATGGTATCTGTGGCTGAATTTACCCCTATCTAATACGAATACTGTTCGCTTCGCTTTGTCGCTTTGTGGAACTCAGTTACACAAATTTAGCTAATAATTCCTCACGGGATAATTGTAAAAGCAAAGGAGTAAATTCTTCTCTCTTCATAGCAATCAGAGAGTTGATAATTGTTGCTAACTGTGAATCAACTTCCCCAAAACGCACTTGCAAGATACTTTCAATCATAGCGCGTCTTTCTCTATAATCCCTCTATCAAGTCCTCGTTTTTCTCCTTCCTGAAGTCCTTCTTGTCGTTCTTGTTTTTTAATCTCTTCTAACTGTTGTTGATACATTTTGTTGTTGATACATTTCATTTACAGCAAGTAGCTTTGAGTGAGGTACACTTTGTGCGGGCAAGATGCCCGCACCACAAGAGTTTTATTATTAATATTATTATTATTAATTAATATCACAAGAAGATGCCCGCACCACAAGAGTTTTATTATTAATATCTGTACTTCATAATATCGGGAACTGCTGTAACTCCTGATCATCTTGATCAATATCGTGTTCCTGACGCTGACGAGTGGATAACACAGCAATTAAGTTATGTACTATTACTATAATATCCCCAAGGAACGGACTAAGTAGGTGAACGAAAAAAAACCGACATAAGTAACCAAAAGTAAAGTTGCCCAAAACCTCTTTCCTGTTAAGAGTTAAGAGTTCCCTGTCAACTGTCATGTCAACTGTCAACTGTCAACTGTCAACTGTCAACTGTCAACTGTCAACTGTCAACTGTCAACTGTCAACTGTTAAGAGTTCCCTAAAACTAAAAAACTTTGTACCTCAAGAGCATGGGAACTGCTATATTAACTGTTTTTATTAACTGGTAAAGGTGCGGGTTTAACTAAAACTTGAAAAGTTCTGCTATTACGCTCTACTTGCACTTGTAAAGGAATACCAATTTTACTATTTTCTACTAGTTTTTGCACTTCATCAACTTTCAAAACTGGTTGATTATTAATACTTTTAATCACATCTCCTGGTCGTAGTCCAGCAATAGCTGCGGGTGAGTTGGGAACAATTTTAACTAATAAAATTCCTTGATTTGCAGCTAAATTGATTCTATCACCAAATCTAGTAGTTATTTTTTCCTTGACTTCCGGTGTGAGTGTTACCATTTGTATTCCCAAATAAGGATGATCAACTCTACCTTTAGCAATTAATTCTTCGGCAATTTTTTGGACTGTATTTATAGGAATGGCAAATCCTAAACCCTGAGCGCCTTGAATAATTGCTGTATTCATGCCAATAACTTCACCACGGGCATTTAATAATGGTCCACCGGAGTTTCCGGGGTTAATTGCTGCGTCTGTTTGCAGATAGTCAACGCGCTTATCACTCGCACCAATATCACTACTAGAACGATCTGTAGCGCTGATAATTCCAGAGGTGACAGTATTATTTAAACCCAAAGGATTACCAATAGCAATCACAGCTTCTCCTGGTTGTAAGGTGTCAGATTTACCTAAGGCTAAGGTGGGTAATTTATTCGCATCAATTTGAATAACCGCCACATCCGTGACTGCATCCTCTCCTAATACTTTACCTTTAAAAGTTCGGCCATCTTTAAGAGTAACTGTAACTAAATCAGCACCGTCTACAACATGAGAATTAGTGAGAATTTGTCCAGATGAATTAATTATAAACCCAGAACCGCTACCCCTTTCTACTCTTGCTCTGGGTTGTGATGGAATTACATTACCAAAAAAGCCGCGAAAAAAGGGATCAGAAAATTCGTCAGGAACTTGAGTAGTGACGGTTCTAGTTGAATCAATGCGAACTACAGCATTACCAGTTTTTTGGACTACTTTAACGACAAAGTTAGGATCTCCAGAGGAGGAAAAGATCGGAGGAGGAGCAATTTCTGGTTTGGGTACGGTGGTTTTTTCCCCTTGGTCGTTACTGGTTTCTACGGAGGTGGTTTTCTTCAAACTGTTGCAACCTCCCAGCATGAAAACGATTACACCACAGGCTGCAATCCATTTTTTACCTTTATTTGCCAATTTTTGCCCTAAAAACCTGGTATTAATATTTTTAGCTGATTTATGATTATTGATTCTCATCATCTTTCTTTTCAAAAAATATTGAAGGTAAATTGTAGCTAAGTTTATCAGATTATCATAATTCGTCCCTGACTTTGTGGACGCTACTAAGCAAGGGGGTCGCACCCCAACAAATTCCTTCGGGGAAAGGCACTTTTGGTACAATCCCAAAAATAATTGTGTCTAAAACACTTGCCATTATTCCATAGATATGTTGTAATATGTTAAGAATCAAAATAAAATAAACGAACGAAATATAATATGCAGCCATCGAGCCGCAAAGATAACCATGGTTAACTATCTTTCACACAAAACATTTATTCCACAACTAAATTTGAAAAATTCCCATCCATCCCCAAAAAAAATTTAAATTTGAAAAATCCCTGTCAATCTTCTCTAACTGCGTTATGATAACTATCACAGGACTAAAAACCTTGTAGACCGCAAATCGTCACTACTATTTGCCTAATTGGCCTTTAGTGGTAGTAATTACCGTACAAAACCGAAACCGAAACCGAATTCTCTAGCAATTTACTATCATTAGTTATGGTACACTGGAAAAGTTAGAACTAGCTAGCTATATGCCACCAACCATAATTGCTCCACGCACAGGTAATAATTGCTAACGGAAAGCTGTTTTAATCAAGCATTTACACACAAAAATCTGAAATACACCGAGGTTATGATTCAGCAAGTAATTCACCCCATGGTGAAATTGCAACGTAACGTGCAATCACTGGTAGAATCCAATATTATCAAACCCCATGATAGAATTTGGAAGATTGCCTTACTCTATGGCGATGAGTGGCAACATTGGAAACAAGAGTTGTTAGACTTTGGATTTAGCACCCAAGATCCAATTAGCGATTTATTGGCGGTAGAAACATGGGACGACGAATAAACATTTATTGTATACCAGCTATTTCTCTGTAATAGATTCAGGCGCAAATACTCCTACCTGTAGCATAGCAATGGGCTTGCGTCCCATTGTCCTTGCTTTAATGGTGGGTGAAATTAGCCACAATTCTATTATAGATTTAGCACAATAAAAATAGACATTTCAGTATCCTAACATACTCAGCCATCTTGATGAAGGCAGATAAATTATGGTTCAAGCCTTACCGAAAGCCAAATTAGTAACCTTTGAGGAGTTTATTAAATGGAAACCAGAAGGCGGATTTTATGAACTGCATGATGGGGAAATTATCGAGATGAACCCACCATTAGGAAAACACGAAAGCAGAACAGGGTTTTTGTCCAGAAAACTGACAGTTGAGTTTGACCGACTAAATCTGCCTTATTTTATTCCTAAACAGGCACTAGTTAAACCACCAACAACGAAATCAGTCTATTGTCCAGATGTTTTGTTGATAGATTCCACTAACTTAGTTAATGAACCGTTATGGGAGAAAGAGTCAACTGTTATCCAGAGTGATTCCGTACCATTACTTATTGAAGTTGTCAGCACAAATTGGCGAGTTGATTACTATAGAAAATATAGTGATTATGAAGAAATGGGAATTAAAGAATACTGGATTGTTGATTATCAACCTTTTGGCGCTTCTAAATTCGTTGGTGAACCAAAAGAGCCGACTGTATCAGTTTGTTCTTTAATCGGTGATGAATATCAAATAAAGCAGTTTAGAGACAATGATCAAATAATTTCACAAGTTTTCCCTAAATTGAACCTCATCGCTAACCAAATTCTTCTATCTGCTGACTGATTTTAATGCCTGAGCTAACTCTTGTGCGGTATGATAACGACGCGCAGGTAAAGGTTCGGTAACGCATTCAATGACCTGTCTTAACTGATTAGTAATGGCGGGTATACCTTTAACATCAAAGCGAAAATTTCGCCCCTGTTGACGATAGAATTTTAAAGGATTTTCCCCAGTTAATAAGAAAATTAGCGTTGGACCAATAGCATATAAATCAGATTGGGTAAGTGGTTGTCCGCGTTCCTGTTCAGGAGCGCAATAACCCTCAGCGCCGATTCTTGTCCCTGGTTTTGTACCAATTTCCTTGACAGCCCCAAAATCTAAAACCACAATACTATTATTACTACCCCGCACCATCAAATTAGCTGGTTTAATGTCCCGGTGAATTAGTGGCGGTTCTTGGCTATGAAGATAATTTAGAATATCACAAGTTTGTACCATCCAGGCGATCGCTTGTGGAGGTGTGACAGGTCCTGTTAACAAAATCCGTTTTTCTAGATCTTGTCCGTGAATTAATTCCATGGCCAGGTATTTTTTACCATCTTCCACAAAGAAGTCATAATACTTAGGAACTCCCTCATGGTTAAGGTATTTAAGAATACTTGCCTCTCTCTCAAATAACTCCTGTGCTTTGGGAATTTTTGCCATATCAGCATTCATTTGTTTTAATACCAGCAATTGTGGTACATTAGTAGTATGACCTGTAGCATCCCAAGCTAAATAGGTAGTACCCATGCCACCTTTACCCAAGGTGCGTATTACTTGATAATAGCGAATAGTCTTTTGTACGAAAATGGGTTGGCCACAATGAACACAAAATATATTTCCCGGATCATTTCCTTCATGGGTACAACGAGAAGCAGAAGATACAGGTTTTATCACCTGATTAATTTCCCCAGCCAGGGAGGATAAAGGGGGAGTAATTACAGGAGATAATTTCTGAATTTGCACCTGGATTAAAGGTCCACCTATCGCCAATTGCAGGAGAGAATTATCTGTGAGTATAGACTTGGTAATTAAACTACCATTAAGGAAAGTGCCATTAGTACCTTGACTAATGATTTCCCAATTGTATCCCTGGGGATTAGTAGTATGTCTTAGTTCTAAATGATATCTAGAAACAGAATTATCACTCAAGACAATGTGATTATCTACCGCTCGACCAATGCGAATGACGGTAGAATCTTGAAAGTGCCACTGCTGGAGCGGTGTTTTTGTGATTTTTTCTAATAGAGTCAAAGTAATCACAATACAACCTAAAACCTCAGAACAAAAAACTAACAAAAAACTAACAAAAAACTAAATTGATGACAAAGCGGGTTGAGATGGGGAGACTTTTACTCGTACAAGTATAGCCGTAATGTTATCATGACCATTATATTCATTGCCCAACTCAATTAAATTTTGAATACCCATTTCTAAGTCACTATCATAACTCAATAAAGGTTGAAGATGAGTTTGCCAGTGAGTTTCTAAGCATTCATTATCTGATAAACCATCTGATACCAACAGCAGAAGCATATCCTCATGAATATCAAAAACAGATACATCGGGATCGAGGTAATTTTGATCACGCGGACCAAGAGCCTGGGTGAGTTGGTAGGCATCGGCGCGGCCATAAGCTATAGTTGGTTCTACACCCCTGGAAATTTCCCGTTGACCGACTTCATGATCTATAGTTAGTTGTACTAGTCCTTCCCTGGGAGTTAGGCAATAAAGACGACTATCTCCTACATGAGCGATCGCTGCTTGCTGATCCTGAAGTAACAACATTACCAAAGTAGTACCCATGCGCCCCATTCCCGAACGGGCTTGTTGTTGATTCAGGTCGTAAATGGCTTGGTTAGCTAAATAAACCGCCTCTTTAATACTTTCCTGATTAGGTAATTCCCCGCTAGTCCAGGTTTGTTGAAAGTATTTACGGATAGTATTCACAGCCAATTTACTGGCCACTTCACCTCCGGCATGACCACCCATACCATCACAGAGAATATACAAACCCCTCTTTGTGAGACTAGCACCCTCTGGTAATTCTTGTTTGTGAACTTTGCTATCAATAGCAAAATAGTCTTCATTATGATTTCGTTGACGACCAGTATCAGTATATGCCGCATATTCCCAACTAACTAACGGAGGGGATAGCGGTATATTTGTCATCTGATCATTGACAATTCTGTCCTCCGTTTCATGGTCTAAGTCTAATTGCAAGATAGTCAGGGAAGAATCCGGGTTTTCTCCAGACGATACTTCCACCGTATCCGTGGATATTTCTGACATAGACAACAGAGAACAAGTATTTTCCAATTGTGTCAGAGTTTGCATCTGCTCAGACTCAATATCCCTTAACCGTATATCCGCGTCACCAAAATAATTTATATCTAATACCACATTATCATGGGTATCAATGCGGATTTTATCAGTTAGGGAAGTGCCACAATTTTGACAGAATTTATTATGATCAGAGTTGGGAAATGTACACTGGGGGCAAATCAGCATCATAGAAGTTCCTTGATTTTCCTGTTTCAGGAATCAATTGGCATTGATTATATATAAGATAATACTGGTATTTTACCTAAGGGCAAAATTCACAAAAGCTTGATTCCTAGATTGAGTTAAGGTAGGTTCACTACGTGAACTATAGGCAAAACCCAACCTATCAAAAAATAGCGAAAGTATTGAGTACTACAGTAGATTAACTTACTTTTCCGGTGCATAATTGAGCCTAGTTAATTCTGTGGGAGTAAGTTCTCGCCATTGTCCTGGTGCTAAATCATGTAATTGAATATTAGCAATACTCACCCGAATCAATCGCAAAGTTGGAAAACCCACAGCGGCCGTCATACGACGAACTTGGCGGTTTTTGCCTTCAGTGAGGGTCATTTCCAGCCAAGCCGTGGGAACACTTTTACGAAATCTAATGGGGGGAATGCGTTGTGTCACCGATGGTTCTTCTAACAATAACCTAACTTGGGCGGGGGCAGTGCGATAATCTTGAATTTTCACTCCAGTTTGTAACTGATTAATTGCATCCAAGGTAGGAACGCGTTCCACCTGCGCCCAATAGGTACGTTGATGACCAAAGCGGGGATGAGCGAGACGATGCTGTAACTGTCCATCATTTGTTAACAACAGTAGTCCTTCACTATCCCAGTCCAAACGCCCCACAGGATAAACGTCGGGAACATCTATATACTGTTTGAGAGTGATATGTTGAGGACTTTCTTGAGTAAATTGGCTCAGGACTCCATAGGGCTTGTGAAAAATGATATAGCAATTATTCATAAAATATAGGAGTCAGGAGTCAGAAACAAGAAGAAAGAAGAAATCAGAGTTAATAAAAATCAATTATGCCAATTACTAAAATCAGCCGTAGATCCTTTTTATTTCTTAGTGGAGCAACCCTAGCACAGGGATTAACAATCACATTACCCAGTTACGGCCAAGCTGTACAGGTCAACAAAAGTCAAATTAATGGTATCCCTTTTTATCAGACCATAGTTGACCTCACAGACCCAAAAAACTTAATCACAATGGGTTTAGCCAAAAATGCCACCTTTGCTAACACAATTCAAAAAACCAGTGGTGATGAAGAATTTAATAAATTAGTGCTGCGTTATGGGGCTACAGTAGTAGCCAACGGCACATTTTCCGCCAAAAATCCCCAAAAAACAGTTATGGGTAACATGATAGCAGGGGGGAAATTTCTCAAATACCGTCCTTGGGAAAACTTTGGTACTACTTTAGGGTTAGGAATTGGCAACAAACCGGAAATAGTCACAGCCAGAGCAGACGGTAGACCAGAATGGAATAAACATTGGTTTTCCCTAACTGGTGGACCGAGACTATTGCGACAGGGGGAAATTTGGCTCAACCCCAGAATTGAAGGTTTTAAAGATCTCTCTGTGTTGGGTAATAGCACTCGAACAGCCATTGGTTTTACCAAAGACGGTACAAAGCTTATTTTAGCGAACTTTGAAATCGCCCTCTCTTTGCAGGAAGAAGCGGAGGCAATGAAAGCCATAGGTTGTTATGAGGCCATGAATTTAGATGGTGGGGCTTCTAGAGCCTTAGCCACCAAAAATACTATTTTAGTTCCTTCCGGCAGACCTTTAACTAATGTAATTGTCATTTATGATGCCACTAATCCTGCTCCTGCTGATTTACAACAGGCATGGCTGAAATTTCAGAAAGGAGAACGTCCTCCCATACCTGCTTCCTGAATAAGACAGGGGGCTGGAGCTAAGGGTTGGGGGAATAATTACCAACCCTCTTATTAGGCAGTAAGGAGTATAATTTTCTCTCTTTAATTCTTAATTTTTAGCTCCCCACAGGGCTTGACGGCAAATACGACTATAAAGTTACGGTTCACCCCAATTCCTGAAAGTATTAATTCTCATACATTAGTCAATGTGAACGCACATTAATTCATGAGATCACTAGACATAATTTATAAAATTCACTGTTCCCTTAACGGTTCGGTAAACCACCCTTAGGCATATGGCTACCACTAAGTTTATATGATAAAAGCCTAGTTTGGGGTTTAATTCCCAGCAGAGCCTAACCCAATTGATTGCCATTGACAATTAGTTAATGCAATTTTATCAAAAAAGAATTCAGTAGTGTTCTGATGCTCTTTTTTTATATTCCCTCTCATTCATTTAGTAATTTTATACGGAGTAAAAAACCAAAATGGCAAAAGTAGTTGGAATTGATTTAGGTACGACTAACTCCTGTGTGGCAGTAATGGAAGGTGGTAAACCCACTGTTATCGCTAATGCGGAAGGTTTTAGAACAACACCCTCCGTAGTTGCCTTTGCTAAAAATGGTGATAATTTAGTCGGTCAAATCGCTAAACGTCAAGCGGTAATGAACCCCGAAAATACTTTTTATTCTGTAAAACGGTTTATTGGTCGTCGTTATGACGAAATCACTAATGAAGCTACAGAAGTTTCCTATAAGGTTCTTGGTAGCGGTGGTAACGTGAAAGTAGATTCTCCTGGTGCTGGTAAACAATTTGCTCCTGAAGAAATATCCGCCAAGGTTCTCCGCAAATTAGTGGAAGATGCTAGTAAGTACCTGGGGGAAACTGTTACCCAAGCAGTAATTACCGTTCCCGCTTATTTCAACGACTCCCAACGTCAAGCCACCAAGGACGCTGGTAAAATCGCTGGTATTGAAGTATTACGGATTATCAACGAACCTACTGCTGCTTCTCTAGCTTATGGTTTTGATAAGAAGAGCAATGAAACTATCCTCGTATTTGACTTGGGTGGTGGTACTTTTGACGTATCTGTTCTGGAAGTTGGTGATGGTGTATTTGAGGTATTATCAACCTCTGGTGATACTCACTTAGGTGGTGACGACTTCGATAAAAAAATTGTTGATTTCTTGGCGGAAAAGTTCAAAAAAGATGAAGGTATTGACCTCCGTAAGGACAAACAAGCTTTACAACGTTTAACAGAAGCGGCAGAAAAAGCTAAAATCGAACTTTCTAGCGTTACCCAAGCGGAAATTAACCTACCATTTATCACCGCTACCCAGGACGGACCAAAGCATTTAGATACAACTCTGACTCGCGCCACTTTTGAAGAACTCTGTTCTGATTTAATTGACCGTTGCCGCATTCCCGTGGAAAATGCTCTCAGAGACGCGAAATTAAATAAAACCAATATTGACGAAGTTGTTCTCGTTGGTGGTTCTACTCGGATTCCTGCTGTTCAGGATGTGGTTAAGCGGGTTTTAGGTAAAGATCCTAACCAAAGCGTTAACCCTGATGAGGTGGTAGCTGTTGGTGCTGCTATTCAAGCGGGAGTTTTAGCAGGTGATGTTACAGGTATTTTATTGTTAGATGTAACACCATTGTCTTTGGGTGTGGAAACCTTGGGCGGTGTCATGACTAAGATTATCCCTCGTAACACTACAATTCCCACCAAAAAATCAGAAGTGTTCTCTACTGCTGTAGACGGACAAACTAATGTGGAAATTCACGTTCTCCAAGGTGAGAGAGAATTTGCTAATGATAACAAGAGTTTAGGTACTTTCCGTTTGGATGGTATTCCTCCTGCTCCCCGTGGTGTTCCCCAAATTGAAGTTACTTTTGATATTGACGCTAACGGTATTCTCAATGTTGCGGCTAAGGATAAGGGTACTGGTAAGGAACAATCTATTAGTATAACAGGTGCTTCTACTCTTGACAAGAATGATGTAGAACGCATGGTGAGAGAAGCTGAGAAAAATGCTTCTTCTGATAAGGAGCGCCGTGAAAAAATTGAACGCAAAAACCAAGCTGATACTTTAGCTTATCAAGCAGAAAAGCAGTTACAAGAATTGGGTGATAAAGTCCCCGCTGCTGATAAGACTAAGGTTGAGGGTTTAGTTAAAGAAGTTCGGGACGCTATAGCCAAGGAAGATGATGCTCAAATCCAGAAATTAACACCAGAACTGCAACAAGCTCTGTTTGCTATTGGTAGTAATATTTACCAACAAGCAGGTGGTGATGCTGGTGCTGCTGGCGCTCAATCCCCCGGTGGTGGTTCTGCTCCCTCTGGTGATGATGTCATTGATGCTGATTTTACCGAAAGTAAGTAGTTTTACCACGGTCAGGGCGAGGCGGCTCTGACTTAATTAATACCCACCAGTAGTAAAACTGAGTGGGTATTTTTTTATGCCAACAAATTTATTTATACTATTAATTTATACTAATTTATACTATTAATTTATACTTAGATAGTTCTTCCTTATCAATTTCATGATAACAAATTTAAAAGCAAATGTCAACCCCTACATCTTCTTTATTGGCGTTTTTTAGGTTAAAATAAATGACACACTTTAATCAAGTGATTAATCATGACAAAATCTACACCGCAAAGGGTTGTCCGTCGTGGTCGAGTATTTCCCGAAATTCAGTAGACCCAAGAACAAAAAGCTCACAGAAAAGCCAGAAGACAGGCTTTTTCTACCTGAGAAGTAATCAATTGTCAAAATAAACTTTTTCTCCCAACTAATTATTAAAAGTAACAAGGTAGATAAAGATGGCTTACAGTGATTTTAAATTAAGTGAAATTATCCAAAAATTTGAATTGACATTAAATGAAGTATCAGGATTATTTGCAGATGTACCAGAGGAAGAACCTAGTAATTTACTAACAACAATCCTCAAGGAAAATGTTGATTTAGCCGTTTCAATTAATACTGAAAAAGCCCGTTCTGAGATGATAATTAGTCCAATTTTACTTGAAGTAAGAAGAAACTTAAATAATGAAATCAGTTTATTTTCGGGAGTAGATTTTAATGTTGATAATCAACAAGGTTTAAATGGTTTTTGTGATTTCCTAATTAGTCTTTCTAAAGAACAGCTTTTTATTCGCGCACCTATAATTACATTGGTAGAAAGTAAAAATGAAAACTTGAAATTAGGTTTAGCTCAATGTATAGCTGAAATGCTGGCTGCTCAATTGTTTAATCAACAAAAACAAAATGCGATTAAGATTGTTTATGGTGCTGTAACTATCGGTACTATTTGGCAGTTTTTGAAGTTAGAAGATAAAACTATTTCTATTGATTTAACCGAATATTATATCAAGGATGTGAAAAAGATTTTAGGAATTTTAATCAGTGCAATAATATTATCAACTCACAAACAATTCATAAATAACAATCCTGTAAATCCTTAAATCCTGGACATCCTGATTCTGACAAAAAAATCCTTACATCTCACAGACAAAATTTTTTGGCAGATCAAGTTAAACTCAAGCAGAAAAATTAGGTAAATAAAATTTTTCTGGCTGGAATTTGTCAAAAATATCAATAATCTGAGTCACATCTGCGAAATGTGAGGTGCAAGCAAAAGCCTCGATGATTTTTAATAGTCGTTTTTTAGGTTAAAATAGACAATACACTTTAATCAGGTGATTAATCATGACAGAATCTACACCGCAAAGGGTTGTCCGTCGTGGTCGAGTATTTCCCGAAATTCAGTGGACCCAAGAGCAAAAAGCTCACAGAAAAGCCAGAAGACAGGCTTTTTCTGATCGTTGTTGGGTAATTTTTGAGCGGTTAAAACCGGAAATACTTGATAAATACTATGGTTGGTATATTGCTATTGAACCTGATAGCGGGGATTATTTTATTGATCAGGATCAAGAGGTAGCTAGTAAAATGGCTAGAGAAAAGTACCCTCATGTCATTCATCATATTTATGGCATTAATGAAACGGGAGTTAGTGGCAGAATATGATTGAGGGTAGATTTGGAGATAAAAGTCAAATTTATTTGGAAATTGATTTAATTGGTGGGGATAATTTCAGTTTTCCTGTAGAAACAATGTTAGACACAGGATTTACTGAATATTTAGCCATGAATAAACAAGATGTACAAAGTCTTGATTGGCCTTTTTTAAGACAAAATAAATTAAGAACTGCTCAAGGAGAAACTGATTTTGATGTTTATCATGGTAGGGTAATAATAGATGGTCAAGAGTGGGAAATTCCTGTATTTGCTGGAGATGAAATTCAGTAAATTTTACTGGGTTCTCGATGGTTGAAGTTGTTTGTTTTAGTTGCTAATTATGGTGAAGATAGGGTAAATTTAAATTTGATTTAATTAAACAATTTCTTATTAAGAATGTTCCAAAAAAACATAAGATCCAAAAACTGTCATTGCGCGGGTAATGAAATGGAGCAAAGCAATCTCAAAACCTTAGTATTTAATTTATGAAATTAGCCGACATTCTCAAAGATTCAAATTACAAACTCTCTCAATTTACTGCTGAAGAAATTGCACAGCTAGAAAAGTCAATTATTCTCAAATCTAGCAAAAGTGGCGAAACACCCTACACAGTTTGTTTAGTCCGTAAAAAAGAAATTAAACTCACACCAGAGGAAGCAATCCGACAACTATATTTGCGGGTATTAACAGAACGGTTTTACTATCCCCTTAATCGGATTCAAGTAGAGTATGGGGTGAATTTTGGACGTGAAGTGAAACGGGCTGATATTGTCGTCATGGACAAAGATCGTTTAAATACAGTCTATATGCTGGTGGAGGTGAAAAAGCCGAAACTCAAAGACGGTAAAGAACAATTACGATCTTATTGTCACGCTACAGGTGCGCCTATTGCTATTTGGACAAATGGCGATCAAATTTCTTATTACCAGCGTAAAGATCCTAACTATTTTGAAGAAATTCCCGGTTTACCTAATGCTAGTCAAACTCTAGCTGATATTCTGCAAATTAAGTTTACTTTAGAAGATTTAGTTGTTAATGATAAATTAGTAAAACAGAATAAATCTCTCAAAGCCTTAATCGAAGAAATGGAAGATGAAGTATTAGCAAATGCTGGGGTAGATGTCTTTGAGGAACTATTTAAACTAATTTTTACTAAACTGTATGATGAGTGGTATTCTGGTCAAGGAAATCGCCGCACAACTCGTTTAATGGAGTTTCGTAACACAGGACAAACAGAAGCCGCACTCAAAACTAAAATTCAAGATTTGTTTGATAAAGCTAAGAAAAAATGGGAAGGAGTATTTAGTGAAGATGCGAAAATTAGCCTCTCTCCTTCTCATTTGTCCGTTTGTGTGTCTTCTTTAGAAAATGTGAAGTTATTTAACTCTAATTTAGATGTTGTTGATGAGGCTTTTGAATATTTAATTAATAAAAGTAGTAAGGGAGAAAAAGGACAATTTTTCACACCTCGTTATGTAATTGATATGTGTGTCAAGATGCTTAATCCTCAAGAGGATGAATACATGATTGATACGGCCGCTGGTTCGTCCGGGTTTCCAGTGCATACAATTTTTCATGTGTGGCGGCAAATTTTGGAGGATGAAGGTTTATCAGCAAGTCATTTGTTTTCACTGGAAGAGAAGCCACCACGATGTAGAGAATATGTGCAAGAACAAGTATTTGCAATTGACTTTGATGAAAAAGCGGTAAGGGTAGCGCGGACTTTAAATTTGATTGCTGGAGATGGTGAAACAAATGTTTTGCATTTGAATACTCTGGATTATGAAATGTGGGATGAGGTAACAGGACAGGAAGAATGGGATGATATTTATAATAGTGGATTCAAACGTTTAAAAAGGCAACGACCAAAAGGTAGTAAGGACTATCGAGAATTTCAGTTTGATGTGTTGATGGCCAATCCACCTTTTGCTGGAGATATTAAAGAAACTCGCATTATTAATCATTATGATTTAGCAAAAAAGGCTAATGGTAAATGGGAAACTAAGGTAGGAAGAGATATTTTATTTATTGAACGCAATCTGGATTTTTTGAAGCCTGGGGGAAGAATGGCCATTGTTTTACCTCAAGGACGTTTTAATAATTCTTCTGATAAAAATATCCGTGATTTTATTGCGGAACGTTGCCGAATTTTGGCGGTAGTTGGGTTACATGGAAATACTTTTAAACCCCATACAGGTACTAAAACTTCGGTGTTGTTGGTGCAAAAATGGAATGATGATCCAAAAGTAGGCGCGTTATGTCCTCGCCAGGATGATTACAATATCTTTTTTGCGACAATGCAAAAATCAGGTAAGGATAATTCTGGTGAAAAAATGTATGTTAAAAAGTCTGATGGTTCGGGTGAATTTTTGTTAGATGATCACGGTCATTTGATTATTGATCATGATTTATTTAATCATGAAGGAAAGACACAAGATGGTATTGCTGAGGCGTTTATTGAGTTTGCAAAAAAGGAGAATTTCAGTTTTTTTAAGTTAAGCCCATCTGTTACGCCATTTGATGCTGTGAGGTATCAGAAATTGATGGATGGGCTAGAAGCAGTTGAATTATTATTTAGTAAAGCTAAATTTAACAATGCAAGTTTTAGATTTGATGCAGAGTTTTTTCAAAAAGGATATTTAAGTATTGCTAAAGCACTAAATAGATCCGAAACTCAGCCTTTATCCCAATTAGTCAATAAAATTGATGTTGGTTATGTTGGATCAATGGTTTCGGAGTATGATGACTCTGGTATCTTATTACTACAAACACGGAATATAAATGAATTTTTCGTAAATACTGAAGAGTGTCAAAGAATTACTAGAAAATTTCATCAGAAGCTTAATAAATCTCAGATAAAAAAAGATGATGTTTTGATTGCTAGAAGTGGTTCTTTTGGTAAAGCTAGTATTTATCTAGGTTCGGAAATTATTAATTCTGCTGACATTATTATTGTAGAGAGTAACAAAAATAAATTAAATCCTTTTTATCTTGTAGGATTTTTAAATTCAAAATTTGGTACAAGTCAATTGTTTAGATTTGCAAGTGGTGCAGTACAAGGCCATGTTAACTTAACTATTCTTGAAAATCTTATTATTCCTAATCTAAAATCTAATTTTCAAAATTTAATTGAATCGTTAATTAAATGTTCATACAAGATTCTTAAAAATTCAAAAGAGTTATATCAACAAGCTGAAGATTTACTGTTATCAGAACTCAATTTAAAAGACTGGCAACCCACCACAGAAACCATTGCTATCAAGAGTTTTAAAGAGTCTTTTTTGTTTTCTGGTCGCCTTGACGCTGAGTATTACCAACCAAAATATGATGAAGTAATTCAAAAAATACAGTCTTATTCTCAATATACCAAAAGTATTAAAGACATTCAAAACTTTAATACAAGAGGATTACAGCCTATATATTCAGAGAATGGGACTTTGAATGTAATCAATAGTAGGCATATTTTAGAACAACATTTAGATTATGATAACTTTGAAAAAACTAATGTTGAAAACTGGAATATTCAAGAGAAAGCTAGAGTTTATAAAAATGATATATTAATATATACAACAGGAGCGAATATTGGCAGAACTAATGTATATTTGAGTGATGAACAAGCCATAGCAAGTAATCATGTAAATATTTTAAGACTAAAAGAGGAAAACCAAATATATGTAGGCTTTGTTATAAATTCAATAATTGGAAGACTTCAGACTGAAAAACTAAGTGCAGGAAGCGCACAAGCAGAACTCTATCCAAAAGACATTGACAACTTTGTTATTCCTTTTATTTCAGAAGATAAGCAAGAGCAAATTATAGATAAATACGTTATGTCTCTTGAACAAAAACTAAAATCCAAACAACTCCTAGAAATTGCTAAAATAGGAGTAGAAAAAGCCATCGAAACCAATGAAGCAACAGCTACAGATTGGATAAATCAACAATTGGCAATATTAGGAATTGACCTCAAAAATGGAGGAGAAATTAAAAATTAATGCTAATGTCATTTATAATAGAATAATAGCCTAGTAGTAGAGGTGAAACTATGACCATTGAACAAGCTGTTTTAGAAAACCTGCGAGAGTTACCAACCGATAAACAACAGGAAGTTTTAGATTTTATTCAATTTCTTAAACATAAACTGTCACAAATAAAAGAACAAGTACAGGAAAAACCATTACAGAATAAAGGAGATAGCTTTTGGGAAGGGGTTTTAAGGTTTCGAGAAACAATTGAAAGAGAAGGAATTGAATTTACAGATGAAGATTTTGCTAATTTAAGAGATCGTAGTCCAGGACGCGAGATTGATTTATGACAGTTCGCTTTTTACTAGACTCTAATATTATCTCAGAACCGAGTCGGCCAATTCCCAATACTCAGGTTTTAGATCAATTAAATCGCTATCGTTCAGAAGTAGCAGTAGCAAGTCTTGTTGTTCATGAAATCCTTTATGGCTGTTGGCGTTTACCAGCATCTAAACGCAAGTATTCTTTATGGAAATACATTAAAGATTCTGTGTTAGATTTGCCCGTGTTTGATTATGATCTCAAAGCTGCAAAATGGCACGCACAGGAAAGAGCTAGATTATCAAAAATTGGTAAAACACCTGCTTTTATTGATGGACAAATTGCGAGTATTGCGTTCTGCAATGACTTGATTTTAGTAACAAACAATATGGCAGATTTTCAGGATTTTGAGGATCTGATAATTGAGAATTGGTTTATTACAGTTGATTAAATTGAGGTAAATTACAGCAGTTATCCGTTTATGAAGTACAGATATTAATAATAAAACTCTTGTGGTGCGGGCATACTTCGACCAATCTCAGTACAAGTCTTGCCCGCACAAGGTGTACCTCACTCAAAGCTCTTGCTGTATGATAGAAAGGGACAATACTTGCCATTGAAATTAGACAGCGATTCCGACTTCTGGAAGAAGCCGGGGATCTAAGTACAAAAAAAACTAACCAGTAATCGTTCCCGTTATAGGAGAACTCGCACTAGCATACTCTTTAATAGGCATTCTACCGGACAAATAAGCTATGCGACCCGCCACAGTTGCTAAATTCATCGCATAAGCCATGGCTGGAGCATTTTCAGCCAAAGCGATCGCACTATTAATTAATAACGCATCTGCCCCCAATTCCATCGCCTCAGCGGCTTGTGAAGGCGCACCAATACCCGCATCTACCACCACTGGTATTTTAGCATTTTCAATAATAATCCGAATATTGGCGGTAGTTTTCAGCCCTTGTCCAGAACCAATGGGTGCGGCTAAAGGCATCACAGTGGCACAACCAACCTCTTCTAACCGCTTTGCTAACATAGGGTCAGCATTAATATAAGGTAATACAGCGAAACCTTCTTTTACCAATTTTTCTGCCGCTTGTAAAGTACCTATAGGATCTGGAAGTAAATATTTAGGATCAGGTATAACTTCTAACTTGACAAAATTATTATCCTCTTGTCCCAATAATTTCGCCATTTCTCGTCCCAAGCGTGCCACCCGAATGGCCTCCTCCGCAGTTTGACAGCCAGCAGTATTAGGTAACATCCAAATTTTACTCCAATCTAGCGCCTCTCCTAAACCTTCATGTCCTGGTGCATTAGTTTGTACCCGTCGCACGGCCACCGTCACAATTTGACAACCACTGTTCTCGACACTTTGCTGCATTTCCCGGATACTGCGATATTTACCAGTTCCCGTCATTAACCGAGAACTAAAGCTTTTACCGGCAATAATTAATGGTGAATCTTGAATATTTAGATCTGATAGTCTGGGCGGCGTAGCAATGTCACAAAATGATTTATTTTGGAGCTTGTTTACACTATTAATATTAGTATTAGCGACAGTAGAATTAACGAGCATTGATGTAGTAGTAGATGACACAGCAGAAAAACGGGAATAGTGGAAATTAGGTAAAAGAGGATCTGTTTTTTGTTCGCAAATCAAATCAGCAATTAATATCGCTGTCACAGGTGCGAGTAAAATTCCATTGCGGTAATGACCAGTAGCCAAAGTTAAATTAGGACAATGACTAGCACCCAAAATAGGTAATTCATCGGAGGTAGCTGGACGAAATCCCCACCAAAGTTCTTGAAGAGGATAATTTTCTAATTGGGGATACAAGCGAATAGCTGATTGTAGTAAACTTTGAATCCCGACCGGGGTATTATCAGCAGTAAATCCCACATCTTCATTAGTTGCACCAATAATGATAGAACGATTGCGTCGGGGGACAATATAAATACCTTCTCCAAATAATACCCTAGTTAGGGGTAATTCATTGAGACAATCCGGGACTCGTAAACTCAACATTTGTCCTTTGCGGGGGCGCACTGATAAAGGTAATAATTGATTTACCCAAGCACCAGCGGTTAAAAGATAATGGTCAGCCCGAAATAAACCTATATTAGTTTGGACACCAATCACTTTTCCCTGTTGTTGAGAAATAGCTTCTACGGTAACTCCGTCTTGAAATATAATACCCTTATACTCCGCCGCAGTCCGTAGAACCTTAATTAAAGCCCGGTTATCAACTTGCCCATCTTCAGGATACCACCAACCACCGACCACATCCTGACCCAAACCTGGTTGATATTGGTTAATAGTATCTTTATTCAACCAGTGGGCGTTTCTATATCCCGTATTTTGTGGTTGTTGATAAACCGGTGCGAGGATACCGCAAGGCCAATAACCTGTATTGTTTACATCCTTTTGTCCAGTTAATTCTGCTAATTTTTCTGTCCAATTTAAGTATAAATCGCGCGATCGCCGACACAAAGACAACATCGGCTCATTAGTAATATTTTCCGCTTCAGGGGCTAACATTCCGGCGGCGGCGTGGCTGGCAGCAGCAGTAAAATCACGCGAAATTACAGTTACATTAGCACCCCGTAATTTCATTTCAAGACCGCAAGCCAACCCGATAATACCACCACCAATAATTAAAACATCATTAGTCATTAGTCATTAGTCATTAGTCTAGTAAATAACTAATAACTCATAAAGGCTAACAAAGGGAGTAGAATTTAGGTCATTGGTCATTAGTTATTTGATTTTGACCGTTGACCATTGACCATTGATTTTTAACTTAATTTATCTCTAGTTACCACAAAGCTCGAATTGGTTGTTTGTCCTGATTAACATTACTACTAGAATTTGATAGCCCGCGTGGTGTAGCCATGTCACTATCTGTACTTGCCGTTTCCTTGGTAGAATCAGAACCTTGGTCACTAGTGCTTGTTTCTTGTGTAGTGTTAGAAGAATTACCTGAATTTTCAGTAGAAACATTACCTTGAGCTACATTAGTGCGGCGGCTTTCACTGTTAGAATCATTGCTTTTAATCGTTTCCGACTCATTGCTAGGATTATTTTCCGCATCATTACCTCCACCTGCACTATTAACATTAATATTAGCTGGGAGGACACTGGATGCTCTGCGTCCTTGTGGAACATTAGCACTTTGTTGTCCGCCCATAGGAAAGTTAATTCCCAGCAGCGTACCTAGCAAAATTGCTACGCCGCCAGCCATCAAAATTAAGGGTGTCCATCTACCCATCTTGTTTGTCTCCTTTTTAACCTTTTGGTGTCCAAACTATTGAAGAACCTTGACCCCAAAAACCGTGAAATTTAGTCACTTTAACAGTAGCTAAAACCTGAGTTTGATCAATCAAACCCAAATTACTTGTAGGAGAATGGGGAAGAAGGGAACGCAGAAGAATGCTCAGACCAATTTACTGCGGACACTTCGCCTTCTACCTTAACCGCACAAGTACCATAAGTGCCAATTCCTTTCCTCATATTTAACAGGATTTTGGGGATCATTTCCTTTGCTTGTCTTCAGGATGAAAACAGCTTAGAATTGAATTATTAACAACCGTCGGTACAGCGGACGAGCCGAGTCATGGTTTTTGCTAAAGGTTTTCCAGGGGAAGAATAAGTACTGAATGGTTTTAGGGTTTCCTGCATGGGTAACATGAGTTAAATCCCCAAGGGGATAGTGGCGAAGCTTTGAGACTGGAAGTAGGAAGAAAATATGAAGCTTCGCTACACTTCCTCAGAGCAATTGTTAGCATTTTTGTATGGCCTGATGAAACTACCAAAATAGCTTTTTGTTGTTTATTGGCGTGCAGCCAAGTTATCTCTCAGGTGTCAGTGTTGAATCAAAGGTTCAACAATTTTTATGACCAAAACTCCCTCAAATCAACTTTGGCTCTATGACACTACTCTCCGGGACGGGACCCAACGGGAAGGACTTTCAGTGTCCATAGAAGATAAGTTACGCATTGCTCACCGACTCGATCAATTAGGGATTCCTTTTATTGAAGGTGGTTGGCCAGGCGCAAATCCTAAAGATGTCGAGTTTTTCTGGCAACTTCAGGAAAATCCCCTCAAACAAGCGGAAGTTGTTCCCTTTTGCTCTACCCGTCGTCCTCATACCAAACCCCCAGATGAACCCATGCTGCAAGCGATTTTGGCGGCAGGTACTCGCTGGGTGACTATTTTCGGTAAATCCTGGGATTTGCACGTTACAGCCGGACTCAAGACCAGTCTAGAAGAAAATTTAGCCATGATTGGTGACACAATTGAGTATCTGTGTTCTCAAGGACGACGGGTAATTTACGATGCTGAACATTGGTTTGATGGTTATAAGCAAAATCCTGATTATGCTTTACAAACCTTGACAACGGCCATGACCGCCGGTGCGGAATGGTTGGTTTTATGCGATACCAATGGTGGGACTTTACCTCATGAAGTTACACAAATTGTTCAGGATGTTAATTGTCATTTATCAATGGCCAATGGTCAATGGTCAACAACTCCGCAAATAGGAATACATACTCATAATGATTCAGAAATGGCGGTAGCTAATGCTCTAGCAGCAGTTATGGCGGGTGCAACAATGGTACAAGGGACAATCAACGGTTATGGAGAACGCTGCGGTAATGCTAATCTGTGTTCTCTGATTCCTAATTTACAGCTAAAGCTGGGTTATAGTTGTATCGCCCAACACCAGCTACATCAACTGACAGCGGCCAGTCGTTTTGTCAGTGAAGTTGTCAATCTCGCTCCTGATGAACACGCACCTTTTGTAGGGCGTTCCGCTTTTGCCCATAAAGGCGGTATTCATGTATCAGCGGTAGAACGCAACCCTTTAACCTATGAACATATTCAACCAGAACAAGTCGGAAATACGCGCCGCATTGTCATTTCCGAACAGTCTGGACTCAGTAATGTTTTGGCTAAAGCCCGGACTTTTGGTATTGAGTTAGACAAGGATCATCCCCAAGCTAGACAAATTCTCCAGAGAATGAAAGAATTGGAAAATGTCGGCTATCAATTTGAGGCGGCAGAGGCGAGTTTTGCCCTGTTGATGTATGATGCTTTAGGTCTGCGTCAACAGTTTTTTGAAATCAATGGTTTTCAAGTCCATTGTGATTTAATTCAGGGGAAAGAAACAACCCATTCTTTAGCAACTATTAAAGTAACTGTCAATGGTGAAAATATTCTGGAAGCTGCGGAAGGTACTGGACCTGTAGCGGCTTTGGATGCCGCTTTGCGTAAGGCTTTGGTTAACTTTTATCCGCAAATTGCTACCTTTGAGTTAACAGATTATAAAGTTAGAATTTTGAATGGAAATACCGGAACTGCGGCGAAAACTCGTGTCTTAGTTGAATCTCGGAATATTCAACAACGCTGGACAACTGTTGCCGTTTCTAAGAATATCTTAGCTGCTTCCTATCAAGCAGTGGTTGAAGGTTTGGAATATGGTTTATTATTACATTTCCAAGCAGAAAACTATGCTTGAAAGTTGAGCCATAAATGGGTAAATATAGCAGTATAGCAGTGGGTTGTGAACGGATTTTTTTGAACTAACCTACACTGGACAGAGGACGCAGAAGTAGAGAAAAGGATCGCTATATGTCCCGGACTTCTTGAAAAAGTCCGGGATATGTATAATTATGTATGTAGAATTAATGTAATAGCCGCTTTCACTCGGTGACGGGGAGAGGGGAAGAGGGGGAGAGGGGGAGACAAGAAGAGGAATTATGCTCTATCTATTCCCTTTAGGACTCTTTAGAACTATATTAATTAGGTAGCTAGTAATCTGTTACAGAATCGGTCTGTAATTTAAGGCTACATACATAAAATAGCTGTTTTTAATTATATAACCTATGCCAGCAAATTCCTGGCCTGAAAACAATACTGATCACGGAAACTCTGATCCCCTTGACCTGATCTTACCTGACCTCTCAGAAAATAAAGAATCAGAATACCTACAACCAAAACGATTTAAAGCCCGTAGAGGCAAAGCTGCTTTAGTTTTAACTATAGTCTGGAGTGGGACTATTACCCTACATCTAGTTTCTTGGGGTTCGATATTTATCCTGGGACTGACAACAATACTGGGAATTCATGCCTTGGGGATTATTTTTACCAAACCCCGCGACCATTCCCCAAAGATAGAGGCAGATTTGCCTTTTGTGTCTGTGTTAGTGGCTGCTAAAAATGAAGAAGCAGTAATTGGCAGATTAGTTAGGAATCTGTGTAATTTGGAATACGGCAATGGTCAATATGAAGTCTGGATTATTGATGATAATAGTACAGATAATACACCCCAATTATTAGCAGAACTCAAGCAGGAATATCAACAACTGAATGTATTTAGGCGTTCCCCCCAAGCTAGTGGCGGAAAATCGGGAGCATTGAATCAAGTATTGCAACTGATAAAGGGAGACATTATTGCTGTATTTGATGCTGATGCCCAAGTGGCACCAGATATGCTATCACAAGTAGTTCCTTTGTTTCAAAAAGAACAGGTAGGGGCTGTACAAATGCGAAAAGCGATCGCCAATGCTCCAGAAAATTTTTGGACTAAGGGACAAATGGCGGAAATGTTCTTGGATATCTGGTTTCAACAACAGCGGACTGCTATTGGTGGTATTGGTGAACTCCGAGGTAATGGTCAATTTGTCCGTCGTCAAGCCCTAGTAAGTTGCGGTGGTTGGAATGAGGAAACTATCACCGATGATCTTGATTTAACTATCCGCTTACATTTAGATAAGTGGGATATTGAATGTGTTTTTCATCCCCCAGTGGAGGAAGAAGGTGTTACCAATGCTACAGCCCTTTGGCATCAACGTAACCGCTGGGCGGAAGGTGGTTATCAACGTTATTTAGACTACTGGGATCTGATCCTCAAAAACCGCATGGGGACAAAGAAAACCTGGGATTTGTTGATCTTTATGGTGACAATGTATATCTTGCCAACGGCGGCAATACCAGATATATTAATGGCGATCGCTCGTCATCGTCCACCTATGTTAAGTTCTGTAACTGGGTTATCTCTAGGGATGTCAGTTATAGGTATGTTTGCGGGTTTAAAGCACATCCATAAGGCTACCCCAAGGCTATCAGAACAGCTTAAACCATCTACCCATTTAGTGTTACTTTTACAAACCCTTCGCGGCAGTTTATATATGTTGCATTGGTTAGTAGTCATGAGTAGCACCACAGCGCGAATGTCGTTCCGACCAAAACGTTTAAAATGGGTAAAAACTGTCCATAAAGGTGTGGAAAAATCAATTTTGTAATTAGGTAATATAGCAATTCCCATTCAAGTTAGGTACAAGAATCAGAATTAAACGCAGATAAACGCGGATAAACGCAGATAATTTTGTACTTCATTAGACTAGGATTCGCTATCAGGTTAATACTCCCCGGTCTCAGGACACGGGGATTCTTGGTTAAAATAGTTAAACAAGCTGATTATCTTCAAGCGGGAACTACAAAATTTTCACTCCCAGCTAAATCAAAAGCCGCGTGAATAACTTGTAAAGCTTTCACACCTTCATCAATACCTACAACACAACTAATTTTAATTTCTGAGGTAGCAATCATTTGAATGTTGATTTGATTTTGCGCTAAAGCTGTAAACATTTTCGCTGCAATTCCTGGTTGTCCTACCATACCAGAACCAACAATACTAACCTTAGCGATCGCACTATCTAATATTACCTCACCCCAATCAAATTCCGCTGCGACTTGTGTAAGTTTTTCTTGAGCGATTTCTGCATCTATTTTAGCCACAGTAAACGCGATATCCCGACGGGGAACACCGTCTACCACCCGACAACGTTGGGATTGAATAATCATATCCACACTGATGTTATATTCTGCCAAAAATCCGAACAATTTAGCGGCCATACCTGGACGGTCTGGTAATTGACGAATAGCAATCCGGGCTTGATTCCTATCTAAAGCGACACCACGCACAGCGGGGGCTTTAGAGCTAGGATAGGCCAGGGAAGTAGAGGAAGAATTGATTTCAAATGTATCACACAGAGCAACTATAGCGCGATCGCAATCTACAGCATCAACTACACAACTCACCTTGACCTCACTGGTAGAAATCATCTGAATATTCACACCAGCGGCCGCCAAAGTTTTAAACATTTGCGCTGCTACCCCTGGTCTACCAATCATCCCCGCGCCGACAATACTAATTTTTGCAGTATCTTTTTCTACTAAAACCTCCGCCTCATCGGAACTAGGATTGTTTCTCAATGCCGGAGCTATAGCTGATGATACCGCCTCCGCTCGTTTTAATATTGATGTATTTACTGTAAAAGCAATGTCGTTACTATTACCTTCATGAATAGATTGAATAATCAAATCCACATCCACATTTTGCTGGGAAATTTCGCCAAATAACCGGGCTGCTACCCCAGGTTGGTCAGGAACGCGCAATAAAGCCACCTTAGCCTGTTGCATATCAAATTCTATAGCGTCTACAGGGCGAGCTAATTCTAAGTTAATTAACGCCCGATTTCGTCTTAGGGGCGTTGTCACCCAAGTTCCCGGTTGATCTGTCCAACTTGAACGTACCACCAAGGGAACGCCATAATTACGGGCAATTTCCACAGCCCTGGGATGTAATACTTTCGCCCCTAAACTTGCCAATTCCAGCATTTCATCACTGCTGATTTCTGTCAATAATTGGGCTTGGGGGACAATGCGGGGATCTGTAGTTAAAATCCCTGGTACATCTGTATAAATTTCACAAAAATCTGCGCCAATGGCTGCGGCTAAAGCGACTGCGGAAGTATCAGAACCACCACGCCCCAAAGTAGTAATTTCTAATTCTTCTGTGTTGCTAATCCCTTGAAATCCAGCAACCACAACAACTTTACCGTCATTAATCTGCCGCATTAAGCGTTCTGTTTCGATATGTAAAATGCGAGCGCGGGAATGTTCAGCTTCAGTAACAATGCCTACCTGAGCGCCAGTCATAGAAATCGCTGGTTGTCCAATTTCCTGTAATGCCATACTCAATAAGGCAATAGTAACTTGCTCTCCTGTAGAAAGTAGCATATCCATTTCCCGACGGTTAGGGGTTTTAGAGATATCATTAGCTAGTTTAACTAATCCATCGGTAGTTTTCCCCATGGCTGAAACCACTACTACTACAGAATTTCCAGCTTTGACAGTTTTTTCAACTCTACTCGCAACCGCTTGAATACGTTCGACTGAACCAACAGATGTACCACCGTATTTTTGAACTATTAGTGCCATAATCAGTATTTGATGTATTTATTTTAGTTTTATTGGTGAATAAGGCAGAGAAACATTAAAAAAAATATTTTAATTTAACGCTGGCGCTGGATTGAAAAAACTAGCTAAAATGGAAATTTCATGATCAAAGCGGTTTGATTGTTAGTGCTTATTACATGAATTAACCCGTTTAAACGTTGCACCATGGTTTTTATTAATGTCAATTCTAAACCAGTATTTTGTGCTTGCCAAGGGGAATGTTTCGGAATACGGTAAAATGGCTCAAAGACTTGTGATAGTTGAGATTCGGGAATCTCAACACCAGACATATTCACTTTTAATTCTATCCTGTCTGCATTTAAATGAGCCGTAACCGTAATTGATTTATTCTGGGGAGTGCATTGACAAGCTTGATTGAGTATTAAAGTAATAATTTTCTCTAAATCGTGGATATCTGTAGATAAAGCCGGAATTTCTGCTGATATATCAAGGTATAAATATTGTTGTTGACAATTCGTAACATCTCGGAAAGGTTGAATAATGGGAGGTAACCAATTCAGAAGATTAATAGTCATGAACGTGGGGGGTTGAGGATTGATTTTAAAATATGCAAGGGTGAGAATATCCTCAAGTAATTTATTTTCTCGTTCACATTCATTATAGAGAATTTGTAATAGGTGACTTACTATTTCTGTATTTAAATTATTTGCGGGTGTGATCAGACTTTCCAAGGTTTGAACCGCCAGATTAATATTAGTAATTGGTGTGCGTAATTCTTGAGAAATCTGTTTGATAAATTGGTATTTTTGACATTCTTGATTTTCTATTTCCTTGATATAGGATTTGGTTTTCGCGAGTAGTTGAGATTGACGAATTACGATGGCACATTTATTAGCTATTTGTTGTAAAAATGATATTTCTAATGGTGTAAATAGTGTTTCTGATGCTTTAATTATCCAAATATTGCCGAAAATTTCTTGATGATTAAAAATCGGACAAGCTAATTGACTGACAATCTCTAAAATAGAGTTATATGTGGGGACGATTTCCAGAGATTGCCAGATTTGTTTTTTTAATAAAGACTGATATATTTGGGTAAAATCGGCAATTTCTCGGGTTAATCCTTGATAAATAGGCAAAATGGAACTATATTCATAAGTAATGATAGTGGCAGTGAGACAAGGATTATAAAATTCAATTTGACAACAATTAAGTTGTAATAAATCAACTAATTTTTGAGTAATTATTGTGAATAACTTATCATCATCTAAACCATCCCGAATTGCTTCAGTTAGATACTGTAGTAATTCTTGAAATCTTTGAATTTGCTGTAACTGTTGAGTAGATTCCTGTTTTTCTAAATCTGGTGTATCTATATCCAGTTGCATAGATACTTCCGATAGCCTGGGTGGGGTAGCCATGGCATATATCGGTGGAGATGGTAATTGTGTCCATTCAGGAATGGATTCAACTCTATTTATATTCATGCAACAGTCTAGAAAGTAGATAATGGATAATGGATAATTGGGGAAGAAGCAAGGACCAAAACTGACTTGAATATAAGTGAGTATACCAAATATTGTGTATTGCTGATAACAACCATTGTGACAGTTTGTGAACAGGTACTTTACCCGTGGGTTGCAGATAAACTAAAAATTTTATTTTTAGCATTGCTGATAGCCTGGGTGACGAAGCCATATTAAAATATGGAATGGTAAAGGTAAATAAAACTTTTGCAAAATTGATGCTTTGCGTCTTGACGTGAGATATATCCATATATATTTATTTGATCATCAGCAAAGACAAATTGCGATCTTGTTTCCTGTTCTCTATTACCTGCTGTAAGAGTGCTATATGACTAACAATTCAGATTTTCGCGTTGAAAGAGACTCAATGGGCGATCGCCAAATTGCCAATAACGTTTATTATGGTATTCAAACCCAAAGAGCGATCGAAAATTTCCCCATTAGCGGTATTAAACCTTTACCAACTTATATAGATGCTTGCGTATATATTAAAAAAGCTACAGCTATTGTCAACTCAGAATTAAATTGTATCCCGGCAAATATCAGCAAAGCGATCATACAAGCCAGTGATGAAATTTTAGCAGGGAAATTACGAGATCAGTTTGTGGTTGATGTTTATCAAGCTGGTGCGGGAACTTCACACCACATGAATATTAATGAAGTGATCGCAAATCGGTCTTTAGAAATTCTGGGTGATCAAAAGGGTAATTATAAACTAGTTAGCCCCAACGATCATGTCAACTATGGACAGTCCACTAATGATGTTATTCCTACTGCGATTCGTATTGGTGGCTTATTGGCGCTTTCTCGCAGATTACAGCCAGCTTTAGAACAGGCAATTTTGGCATTAGAAGCAAAAGCGGCAGAATTTGAAAATATCATCAAATCTGGGAGAACCCACCTGCAAGACGCTGTACCAGTGCGGTTAGGTGATAATTTCCGGGCTTGGGCTTATATCCTCTCAGAACACCAAAACCGGCTTTATATTGCTTCTTCTGACTTAATGGTATTGGGTTTAGGAGGAAGTGCTGCGGGAACGGGAATGAATACCCACCCGGAATATCGTCAAAAAGTTGTAGATGTCTTGAGTCAATTATTGGAATTTCCCCTAGAACCAGCACCACATTTAATGGCTGCAATGCAAAGTATGGGGGCTTTTGTCAATGTTTCCGGGGCTTTACGGAATTTAGCCCAGGATTTAGTGAAAATATCTCACGATTTGCGGTTAATGGATTCAGGACCCAAAACCGGATTTAAAGAAATCCAACTTCCTCCAGTACAACCCGGTTCTTCAATTATGCCGGGAAAATATAATCCAGTTATGGCAGAAATGACATCAATGGTATGTTTTCAGGTCATGGGATATGATAATGCGATCGCTTTTGCCGCCCAAGCGGGACAATTAGAATTAAATGTGATGATGCCTCTGATTGCCTATAATTTAATTCACAGTATTGAGATATTAGGTAATACGATTTCTGCTTTAACTACCAACTGTATTCAAGGAATTACTGCTAACAAAGAAAGATGTTTAGTTTATGCTGAAGGTAGTTTAGCATTAGTCACGTCCTTAAATCCCCATATTGGTTATTTGAATGCTGCGGCTGTAGCCAAAGAATCTTTAGAAACTGGTAAATCTCTACGACAAATAGTTTTAGAAAAAGGGTTAATGACCGAGGAACAATTAGCCACTGTATTAGATTTAGAAAAAATGAGTGCCATCGTTCCATTATAATCATAGCGGGCATCTTGCCCAGTTTAATTATACTTAAATGAATGAAGTACAGCTTATTGCTAAACCCTGGTACTAATTTTATTTATTCCTTTTGATCTGCATTTATTTTCTATGCAAATAAATCGTCTAATTTTCAGGTTTATATATCATTTACAATCATCCTTTGTGGTGTCTTTTGACCAGTTATGAATTACGAATTATCGCGGATGAATGGGATTCAATCACCAATTATTCCCGTTATTGGAGAATTAATTACAAACTCTCCCGGAACAATTTCCCTGGGTCAAGGTGTGGTTCACTATCAGCCTCCAGAAACCGCGATGTCACTATTACCAAAGTTTCTTTCTGAACCGAAAAATCATCTTTATCAAGCTGTGGTTGGTATTCCTGAATTATTAACAGCGTTAGCAGCAAAATTATCAATATTTAATGGTATTGATATTAATGAAAAAAATGCTATTGTGGTGACTGCTGGTAGCAATATGGGGTTTATAAATGCTATTCTAGCAATTACTTCTCCTGGTGATGAAATTATTTTAAATACTCCTTACTATTTTAATCATGAAATGGCGATTAAAATGGCAGGTTGTCATCCAATATTAGTCCCAACTGATACAGATTATCGCCTAATTCCCCCAGCTATAGCCGCTGCAATTACAGAGAAAACCCGTGCTGTGGTGACGGTTTCTCCTAATAATCCAACGGGTGTAGTTTATTCAGAAACGGCTTTACTTCAAGTTAATCAAATTTGTCGAGAAAAAGGAATTTATCATATTAGTGATGAGGCTTATGAATATTTTACATACAATGGTGTAAAACATTTTTCTCCTGGGGCATTTTTAAACAGTAATCGCCATACAATTTCTCTTTTTAGTTTATCAAAAGCCTATGGTTTTGCTAGTTGGAGAATTGGTTATATGGTTATTCCCCAACATTTATTAACCGCTGTAAAAAAGGTTCAAGATACTATTTTAATTTGTCCACCGGTGGTTTCTCAATATGCAGCTTTAGGCGCGTTACAAGCTAAAGATAATTATTTAAAAGATAATATTAACGCCATTGCCCAAGTGAGAGAAATAGTAATTAATGAACTCCATAATTTAGCTGGTTTATGTACGATTACACCAGCCAATGGCGCATTTTACTTTTTCTTAAAAGTGCATACCAAAATGAATGATTTGGAATTGGTGAAAAAACTGATTCAAGAATATAAAATAGCGGTGATTCCCGGAACTACTTTTGGTATAGAACAGGGTTGTTATTTGCGGGTTGCTTATGGTGCATTACCAGCAGATACAGCAAAATCAGGTATAGAAAGATTAGTCAAAGGACTGCAAACTGTTGTATCATCATAACCGCAGCTAGAAAATTCATACTCCCTAATATTATTTTCTCCCATGAGTCAAATAGTTTGGATAGCAAGACACGCTAACCGTCTTGATTTCGTAAATCCAGATTGGTTTTTAACCGCCGAAAGACGGTATGATCCGCCCTTATCCGATGATGGTATGATACAAGCACAGCAATTAGCAAAACGACTGAAAGGGAAAAAAATCGCTCACATTTTCGCTTCTCCGTTTTTGCGAACCATACAAACTGCTCATGCGATCGCTGAAGTTTTGGATTTGGCGATTAAACTAGAAATAGGTTTGAGTGAATGGCTAAATCCAGCATGGATGACCGAAGAACCGGAAAAACTCTCAACTCCAACCTTAGTCAAATTATTTCCCAGAATTGACCCCAGTTATACATCACGCATAGCTGCACAATACCCTGAAACCCATGAAAAGGTGCGAGAACGTTCAGCCCAAACTGCCAGATGTCTATCTACAGAATTTTTTCCCCATGATATCCTATTAGTAGCCCATGGTGCTTCTGTATTGGGGGCAGCAATGGGGTTAGTGGGAGATGTGGCCAAAACTGAAGTTAAGGCTTCTCTCTGTTCCTTGGTAAAAGTTGTGCGTCAAGATTCCCAATGGTTGCTAGAACTAAAGGGGGATACTTCCCATTTAACTAAAACTGAGGAATTGGTGCGATTTGTGTGAATATTTTGATCATAAGGGGATTTTTCTCAAATCCCAAGGGACAATTAAGCACAGGTAATTTATTAGCTGATAATTTTTATGAGTTTGCTACTGGCAGGAGACATCGGTGGAACAAAAACTATTTTGCGTCTGGTACAATCCTCAGATGCGGTAGGGCTAAAAACTCTGTATGAGGAGAGTTTTCCCAGTGGGGATTTTCCTGATTTAGTCCCCATAGTCCAAAAGTTTTTGACTACAGCTAACTCTAGCACACCAGACAAAGCCTGTTTTGCCATCGCTGGACCTGTGGTAGAAAATACTGCTCAGTTGACTAATTTATCATGGTTTCTGGATACAGAACGTTTAAGCAAAGAACTGGGTATTGAAAGAATTTCTCTAATTAATGACTTTGCGGCTGTTGGTTATGGTATTTTTGGTCTAACTAAACAGGATTTACTAACTTTACAAGTTGGTAAATATCAATCAGCAGCACCAATGGCTATAATCGGTGCAGGAACGGGGTTAGGACAGGGATTTTTGATTAAGCAGGGCCAGGGTTATCAAGTCTTTCCTTCCGAAGGTGGACACGCAGATTTCGCCCCCCGCAATCAGTTAGAATTTGAATTGTTGAAATATATTTTAACTAAATATGATATTCAACGCGTATCCGTAGAAAGGGTTGTTTCTGGTTTGGGAATTATTTCTATTTATCAATTTTTACGAGATCGGAAAATAGCCACTGAGTCTCCAGTCATTGCTAACGCAGTCAGAACTTGGGAACAAGAAGCCGGAAAGTCAGAAAAAACCGTTGACCCTGGTGCGTTAATTGGGAATGCTGCTTTAGAAAAAAGCGATCGCCTTTCGGAACAAACTATGCAATTATTTATAGAGGCCTACGGTGCTGAAGCGGGGAATCTAGCCCTGAAACTACTACCCTATGGAGGATTATACATTGCTGGTGGTATCGCCCCTAAAATCCTACCTTTAATACAGGATGGCGGTTTTCTTACTAATTTCACCCAGAAAGGAAGAATGGGTTCTCTTCTGGAAGAAATACCGGTACTTATGATTCTCAATCAACAAGTCGGGTTAATTGGTGCTGCTTTGTCGGCATCTAGGTTATAAATAGCAATAACAGTAAAATCTGCATCTACTATTACCAGGATTAGAGATTTCTTTACTTAATGAAGCATTAAGAAAAACTCGACTGGATCATAGTCAAGTTTGTGCTTGGTTATTAAGCCAATTTCAGCAATAATCTTATGATTTCATCCTATTTTTAAATAGCGTACTCATAATTTTGGGAATTATGGCAGGACATAGTAAATGGGCTAATATTAAACGTCAAAAAGCAGTAGTAGACGCAAAAAGGGGACATATCTTTACCCAGCTATCCCGCGCGATAATTGTCGCAGCTAGAAATGGTATACCAGACCCAGCGGGGAATTTTCAACTACGGACTGCTATTGATAAAGCCAAAGCGGCAGGTATTCCTAATGATAACATTGATAGGGCGATCGCTAAAGGAGCAGGTACTTTTACTGGTGATTCCTACGGAGATTCTCGCTATCACGACCGTTTAGAAGAAATTCGTTATGAAGGTTATGGTCCGGGTGGTGTCGCAATTTTGATTGCAGCCCTCACAGATAACCGCAACCGTACTGCTGCTGATTTACGGGTGTCCTTTAGTAAAAATGGTGGAAATTTGGGAGAAACCGGTTGTGTCAGTTGGATGTTTTCCCAAAAGGGTGTTTGTGTGGTTGAGGATGTAATTAATGAAGAACAGCTTTTAGAAGCTTCCTTAGAGGGAAATGCTGAGTCTTATGAAATGATTGCAGACCATACATCTGAGGTATTTACTGAAGTAACAAATTTAGAGAAACTCAGCCAAGTCTTGAAAGCAAAAGGGTTTAAAGTAGTTGATGTAGAAATACGCCAGATTCCTGGTAATAAAGTTGAGGTAACAAATATTGAACAAGCGCGATCGCTTTTTAAATTAATTGATACCTTAGAAGGGTTAGATGATGTACAAAGTGTTACCAGTAATTTGGAAATTGCTGATAATTTGATGGTTTTAAGTATGACCTAGTATTTTGTACTGTATTTTGTGCCGTTGCCTTGATTATCAATCGTAATCGCGTCACAATAATAATTAAAACTATTGTAATTTATCTTCACAATGTCTTCCACCCTTCTGACTCCTACCCTTTCCTCTCCCCACTCCCCCACAGAAAACCATTGGGGATATGATTATGATTTAGTCATAGTCGGTGGTGGAATTGTTGGTTTAACCCTGGCCTGCGCTTTAAAAGATTCTGGTTTAAATATCCTGCTGATTGAAGCTAGAATGACATCAGCCGCTGTAGCGAAAGGACAGGCCTATGCTGTACATATGTTGTCAGCAAAAATTTTCCAAGGCATTGGTTTATGGGATAAAATTCTCCCCAATATCGCTAAATATAATCAAGTTCGTCTTTCTGATGCTGATTATCCTCATGTAGTTAACTTCCAAACTACGGACTTAGGTACGCCAGAGTTAGGTTATGTAGCAGAACATTACGCACTATTAGCACCATTACAGGAATTTGTGGGAAATTGTGCAAATGTAACTTATCTTTGTCCAGCAGAAGTGGTAAGTACGGAAAATCACTTAGATACAATTAAGATTAACATCAAAATTAACGAGACCACCAAAACGATTCGTAGTAAATTATTAGTGGCTGCTGATGGTGCAAAATCTCCCATTCGTGAAGCTGCGGGAATTAAAACTAAAGGCTGGAAATATTGGCAATCATGTATTGTAGCTTTTGTCAAGCCCGAAAAACCCCACAATAACACCGCTTACGAGAAATTTTGGTCTAGTGGACCCTTTGCAATTTTACCCTTACCAGAAAACCGTTGTCGCATTGTTTGGACAGCGCCCCATGCAGAAGCAAAAGCGTTATGCGCTTTAAATGATCAGGAATTTTTAGCAGAACTGACTAAACGCTATGGTGAGCAAATGGGTAAATTAGAATTATTAGGGGACAGATTTATTTTTCAAGTACAATTAATGCAGAGCGATCGCTATGTTCTCCCTAGATTAGCATTAATTGGTGATGCCGCCCATAATTGTCATCCTGTGGGAGGACAAGGTTTAAATTTAGGTATTCGTGACGCAGCAGCATTAGCCGAAATCATCCAAACAGCACAGCAAAATCGTCAAGATATTGGTAATATTTCCATTCTCAAGCAATATGAACGCTGGAGAAAAAAAGAAAACCTCGCAATATTGGGTTTCACCGATTTATTAGATCGAGTTTTTTCTAATAACTTTTTACCAGTGGTAATAGTTCGTCGTCTCGGTTTATGGATGATGCAAAAAGTCCCGATGATCAGAATATTTGCTCTGAAATTAATGATAGGATTAAAAGGAAAAACACCAGAATTAGCTAAACGGTGAAATTACCAACACCAAAAGTAGGGTGCGTCAGATTCGATAACTCAGCCAGCCATAAATCGCTTTTTGATCTCTGACGCACCTGAAAAATTTACCTCTTTTGATAATTTGTTAATAACATCAACTTAATAACTAAGGAAAGTGAGAGATATCATGACTCAAACTTTAGAAAATTCTCTCAATTTAGTAGAAGAAGAACAATATTTCTACCGTCCTGGAATAACTTGGGAAAGTTTTCAAGCAATTCAAAAAGCCTTTGAAAATGTACCAGGAGTGCGTTTATTTTATTGTGAAGGAGTTTTAGAAATCGTGACTATCAGTAAACCCCATGAAGCAATTGCATCTTTAATGGGATTGCTGTTAGGACAATATTTTTTAGAACAAGGTATTGAATTTTTTCCCAGTGGTAGCTATTCGCAAATTATTCCCGGTATAGTTGAGTATCAAGCTGATTTATCCTATTGTTTTCAAACTGATAAATCTAGACCAGATTTATGTATTGAAATTGTGATTACTAGTGGTAGTCCTATTAAATTACAAAAATATAAATTAATGCAAGTTCCCGAAGTTTGGTTTTGGGAAGATGGAACTTTAGAAATTTACTGTTTGCGAGAACAAGAATATGAGAAAGTTAATAATAGTGAATTATTACCAAAATTAGATTTATCCCTATTAAATCGTTGTCTTTTATTATCTTCTCCCCTAGAAGCAATTAAACAATTTCGTCAGGGATTAACCTTGTAGGGTGCGTTAGCGACAGCGTAACGCACCACAAATCCTCGTTTATCCTCATTTCAAAAATTGGTATTTTAATAAAAAACAGAGATTAAATTAACTCTAAACTTACCCTATTTTCTGCATAATTAGCAATTAAAACGAATAACTTCAACCATCGAGAACCCAGTAAAATCTCCTGTATTTCATCTCCAGCAAATACAGGAATTTCAAACTCTTGACCATCTATAATTACCCTACCATGATAAACATCAAATTTGGTTTCTCCTTGAGCAGTTCTTAATTTATCTTGACCTGAAAAAGTCCAATCAAGACTTTGTATATCTTGTTTATTCATGGCTAAAAATTCAGTAAATCCTGTATCTAACATTGTTTCTACAGGAAAACTGAAATCATCCCCACCAATTAAATCAATTTCCAAATAAATTTGTCCATTTTCTCCAAATCTTCCCTCAATCATATTCTGCCACTAACTCCCGTTTCATTAATGCCAAAAATATGATGAATTACATGAGGATACTTGTCTCTAGCCATTTTACTAGCTACTTCCTTATTCTGATCAATAAAATAATCACCACTATCAGGTTCAATCGCAATGTACCAACCATAATATTTATCTAATATTTCTGGTTTTAAACGTTCAAAAATTACCCAACAACGCTCATAAAATGCCTCTCTTCTAGCCCTATCTTGGGCTTTTTGTTCATCAGTCCATTGAATTTCGGGAAATACCCTTCCACGTCTAACAACTCTTTGGGGTGTAGATTGTGTCATGATTAATCACCTGATTAAAGTGTATTATTCATTTTAGCATATTATTGATTTAGTATTAATTTGTAGGGTGCGTTAGCGACAGCGTAACGCACCACAAATCCTCGTTTATCCTCGTTCCCAGGTTCTACCTGGGAATGCAATCAAAAGGCTCTGACTTCTGAAAAACCCTGAAACTCTATTAATCTAGTAAAGATTGTATTGGGTTTCCGCTCTATATTTGGAAAATTGACAAAGGTATTGACTTATTTAACCCATTTTTATTAAGTCTTGCTTGACTTACATTTAAAATAAGATATAATTTAATATAATATAATATATATATGTTATGGTGATAATTATGTCTAACCTATCCTTAGAACGCAATCAACTTAAACAAACCCTGAAAGAATTAATAATAGAACTGTTTTCAGAAAACAAAGAAGAATTTTCAGCTTTATTTACGGAAATAATTGAAGATATTGCCTTATCAAAAGCTATTGAAGAAGGAGAAAAAACAGAATTAACAGATAGAGAAACAATTTTTGCAATTTTAAACCAAGAACAATGAAAACCGAATTTAGGAAAAGTTTTGATTATTGATTTAGAACAAAAGTAACATCTGTTAAAACAGGATATATTGAATATTGGACTCCCAAACTGACGTACCCAAGCAAATTGAAAGAGTATTAAAAGCCATGAATAATTAAAAAATACTTTTCAAACAATTAGTAGTATAATAATCCAAGATACTAAGGAGTTAATTATATGCAAATAAAACTTAAATCAAAAGTTGATGCACAAGGTAAATTATTGTTACAACTTCCCCAACAATTAGCTAATCAAGAATTAATAATTATTATTACTGATGCTTTTGAAGAGAAAATACCAACACCACAAGAATTAGGATATCCTGCGGATTTTTTTGATAAAACTGCTGGAAAGTGGGAAGGTGAGGTTTTAGTTAGAGAAAATTTAGTTGATTGCGATTTGTATTAATTTGTAGTATTAATTTGTAGTATTAATTTGTAGGGTGCGTTAGCGACAGCGTAACGCACCATATTAATAATAACTTAAACTTCTATCTTCTCCTTACCTACATTCAAATTAACCACATCCTGCAACCGAGAAATTACAAAAGACTTCTCCAAATAAGACAACAAACCACCAGCCTTTGGACCTTTTTCTTTATTCAAGAAAGATAGATACAAAGCCTTAAAAGCCATTGGTTGTTGAACCCCTAACTCCTTAGTAGTCGAGAAAATTATAGTTTGTAATTCCTCAGCTTCCCAATGAGGAATATTCTGCAAATTCTCCATCAATTTTTGCAAATAAGCAACTTGTTCTGAATTTAAATCATGAGCTTTTTCGGGAACTTGTTCCAAATAGAGAACTAACTTGTCTTCCTCGTCAGCATAATCTTGTAACCACTTTTGAGCCGCAGCAATTCTTTGATTAATAATTTGTTGATCATACTCATTTAAAGGCTGTAAACTGCGTTGTACAACTTCTTCCTGAATATTTAAACGGGGAACTTGCAACAGAGAAATTAATGTACTAAAATCAAAGGGTTGGAAAGTTTTAATTTCATCCCCTAATTGGGCGTAAAATAAAGACATTAATTCCTCCGTTAATTCAGGAGCATGAGAATACTTATTAATTAAAGTATCGTAATCTCTAAATAACCGGGTAGTAGTTTCATAATTTGGTGCAAAATTAATTACTGTTTTCGGTTGAGTTCTTAACATCAAAAACCGCAATAATTCAGCAGGTAATAAATCAGCAATTTCCCTAGCACTCGAACCCACACCCTTAGAAGAACTCATTTTTGTCCCATTCACAAGAATAAATTCATAGGGAGAATGGAAAGGAGGTTGTTTTTGTAAAACCTTGCGACTAATAGCATTAGCAACATCACGAGAACCACCTTTTTGAGAATGATCCTTCCCGGCCATTTCAATAGTTACACCCAATATATCCCATTTAGCTACCCATTCAACTTTCCAAGGTAATTTACCATGACCATTAAAAGGAGAAACCCACCCGGAATGTCCACAACCTTTTACATAATCAACACCATCAGGTTTACAAGTGTAAAATACTTCTGAACCGTTATAATCTGTAGTGACAGTAGTAGCGATTTTACCGCAATTTTCACAAACAACTTGAAAAGGATACCAATTATTTGCACGTTCAGCTTTACTTACTTCCTTATAAGCTTCCCGCACTAAATGAGCATTTTTCAGGAAAATATCAATATGGGAATTAAGTTTTCCTGAACGATATAAATCACGTAAAAAATACGTTTCTGGTTTAATTCCTAAATATGCAAAAATTTCAAAAAACTCACCAATAAAATACTTAGCATAATCTTCCGCACCATCACCAGGAGAAGGAACATTACACAAAGGAAAACCCAAATAAGGCTGAAATTTTTCTTGATCTAAGTATTTAGGAACAGTATCCAGCGCATCATAATCATCTACACCATACAGAAATTTGACGGGCTTCCCTGCGTGTTTCAAAGCACGGTAAATAACGTCGTGAATAACCACACCACGCAAAGACCCAACGTGTACCCTTCCTGATGGAGTCTTAGAATCATTAACTACTTGTTGACCTACTGCGTCAGCAGCAATTTTATCAGCCCAAAACATTTATCTTTTATTATTTCACAATTGCTCTATTTTAACTGCTGTTATAGCGAATAAAATTATTGTTCAATAAATTTGGTAATTGGTAATGGGTAATTGGTAATTGGTGATAAAATACTTGTTTTCATCTCGATAACCACCTGATTCTGACACTGTGCCTAACTAGCAACTTACATTACTAAGTGCAACTAGACAATTAAATATACTTTAGAATAATCTCTGCTGCTTTCATTCGTAATAGATGAATGTAAAAACATTATAGAGAGATAAATTCTTAATTTATCTGAATTTAATTTTAGATTTTGTCTGAGTTATTCAATTTAAAATCTAAAATGGTCAGGTAATGATTTATAATCAGGGTTTTATGGACTGTATTCATTTGACGGGGATTCGCGGTTATGGCTATGTTGGGTATTTACCGGAAGAAAAGGTATTAGGACAATGGTTTGAGGTGGATTTGAAGTTATGGGTAGATCTGGCTCAAGCTGCACAGACTGATGCTATTAAAGATACAGTAGATTATCGTAGTGTTATTAGTTTAGTCCAAAACTTGCTGAAAACATCTAAATTTGATTTATTGGAAAGGTTGGCAGGTGCGATCGCTGATGCTATTCTTGGAGAAAGTAGTCTGACTACCCAAGTACAAGTTACTCTCATTAAACCTGCTGCACCAATTCCTGATTTTGATGGTAATATTCGCATTGAATTGACTAGAAGCAAATCAAATTTGTGAAGCAAAGGTCTATTTTTTGGACTTGCTGAAGGAAAGTATGAATTTTTGTCACTGTTAAATCTTGTGGGGTGGGCATCTTGCCCGCCAGACCTATACAAATTAATACACAACAGCGCAGAGTGTCACTATTAAATCTTGTGGGGTGGGCATCTTGCCCGCCAGACCTATACAAATTAATACACAACGCAGAGTGTCACTATTAAATCTTGTGGGGTGGGCATCTTGCCCGCCAGACCTATACAAATTAATACACAACAGCTTATCCTCATATCCTTGGCTTATTTTTGCAAACCCTACCTACAAGGAAATGATAGAGAAACTTGTAGGAGAGGGGTTTTGCAATTTCCCAGGGATGTTTTTGTTTTATATCTTTTGACAAAAATAAACTCCCTCTTCTTGATTTGCACCTTCCCAATAATTTAGGATGACAATATCATATTGTTTGAGAATGTTTTGCAGTTTAGCAGTTGTATAACGATAGGAGAAAAATAATTGAATTTGATCACCATTTTTCCAGTGCATGATTTGATCATCTAATTTCAAATCTATATTAGTTTCTACTTCAAACTGAGCATTAACTCTTGTTAATTCTTGATGGTTTGGATCATCTTTTAGGGAGAATTTAATAGTCCCATGGTCTGGATTTATCCCCGCGTCAACTAACACTGTCATTAACCAATCTTTGGTTAATTCATTATCATACTGTGGCAAAATCTTGTTAATTCCTGTTAAATAATCGTCTCCCGGTGCTAAGTTCGCACTCATGAGTAAAATATCTCCTGGTTGCAGAAAATTACTTAAAATAGGCAAAATTTCATCAGGAGTAAAATTAGGAATCATGCCAAAAAATGTGATGATCTTTCTGTGTCCTTTTCCTTGATCATGAAGATGGAGTATTAAATCATCAGCACAAGGTAAATCACAAACAATTGGCTGTATAGAGACTTGAGGATAAGATTCTCTAATTTTTTGACCGGAAATTAAAGCCAGAGATAAACTAACATCAATAGGATAATAAATGATTTCCCTTTCTGTATTGAAGAGATAAGATACTAAAAGATGATCTTTTGCACCACCACCACAACCTAATCCAATTACTTGGATGTTGGTATTAATGTCCAGAAATTCCGCAGTTTTTTGAAAACATACTGCATACGCATTAATACAATCATCATTGGTTCTAGCTGGAGAATAATATTCATGAATTTTTAACCATTTCTGACTTTGTTTAACAGTGTCATAATGAAATTTATGATTGATTTTACCTACAGAAAAGCAATCTAAATAATCTTGATAAATCTTGTTGGGAAATTGACTAGGATGGACATATACTTTTTCAAAGCCGTTGGACATTGTAGACATAATAGTAAATTCCTTGGTGCTGATGAACCTGGTTAGTTAAATTAGTAGTTATCAGTTATATGATACTCTAAATTCAGTTTTTTAGATCAAGCAATTTTGTGAAAATATCTGATATTATCTGATATTATATTAATAATTTCCTGACACCTACAAATTTATGATTGATAAATCTGACCTGAGAACAACGATAAAATCTTCATTAAGTGCGATCGCTCTTGGTAGTAATATAGGAGAATCTTTAGCTATTTTAGAAGGTGCAATTAACAGCCTGGAAAAAACTCCGGGTATTACCATAAAAGCCAAATCTAGTTGGTACAGAACCGCTCCCGTAGGCGGACCATCACAACCAGATTATTTAAACGGTGCGGCTATTTTAGAAGTGCAACTCAGTCCCCATAAATTGCTAGAAACTCTGCTCAATATTGAACAAGAATTTGGTCGAGTTCGTCAAGAACATTGGGGACCTAGAACCCTAGATTTAGATGTACTACTATTTGATGACTTGATTTTAGAAACACCAGATTTACAAATTCCCCATCCTCGAATGACCCAGAGAGCCTTTGTTTTAGTTCCATTAGCGGAAATTGCACCAGATTGGATAGAACCAGTTTCTAGAGAACCTATTTCACAACTCCTGCAAAAATTAGACCGTTCTGATGTGAGTTTATCTATCAATTTATAGGCTTTTCTCATAACAACTAAGTCTTAAATCTTCTTCTATACTGCGTGCTGCAATTGCACCATGAGCAACCGCAGTTGCTACACAGGGATCTCTAGGATTTGTCACATCTCCAGCCGCGTAAATATTGGGGATTGATGTTCTGAGAAATTGATCAGTGGCAATATATCCTTTTTCGGTCAGTTTCACAGAACCCACTCCTCCTTGCTCAAAAAGTCGCACTAACTCCTCAACATTCGGTGTAAAACCCAAACGAAAACAGAGATAGTCAAAAAGTAACGCTTTTTCTTGGTTGTTTTCATCTTGGAAAAGCATATAAATCTTCTCTTCGCGCATCTCAAATCTCTGAATTTTTGCGGGTTGATGTACAGTGACTCGACCGGCTCCAAGTTCAAACATGGCTCTTTTGTTCACCTCAAATGCTCGGATTTCAGAGCGAATAAACAGGTGAATATGTTGGGATGTGTTACCTAAAATTCTGGCTGTTACTAATCCATTATCACCACCTCCGACTACAGCAACTACCCCTCCTGATACCTTAGATCCCAATAAGGGAGTGGCACCAGGGTTAAAGCAAACACGCTGGGAAGAAAGGAGATATTTACTTCCGGGAACTGATTCTATAGCTTCAAATCCTGTAACTCGCTGACCTGTGGCAATAACCATATATCGTGCTGTAATTTCAGTTTTGTCAGTAACAATTCTGAAATCATCTCCTACCTTGGTGATCTCCTTTATTGAAGAATCCAAAACTGTAGAAAGCATTTCTGCTTCAACATGACGGTGAAATTGATCTGCAAGTTCATATCCAGTTTTTCCCGGTATTCCCAAGTACCAGACATTTTGAAAATGGCTTAACGTTTGTAGTCCTCCTAATTTTTCATTCTTTTCAATGAGAATGGGAACAAAACCGAGATGTTTTAACCAGAGAGCGCAAGACATACCAGATGGACCACCACCAACCACAGCAACAATTTTATTCATGTTAATTTAAAAGCCCAAAAAATTAACTTTTCCCTTGGAGTAAATACATTGACTGGTACAAGTTTCATCAATTCTCACTGCAACAAGTCCGGGAATTTGGGGTTCAAGCTGTTCATAAATCCATTTAGCGATCGCTTCACTGGTAGGATTAGCTAAACCCGTGGATTCATTTAAATGGTAATGATCCAGATAATTTTCCAAGAGGGGTTTTATGTATTTTGATATATCACCATAATCCATAATCATCCCCTGTTTAACACCTGAATTTATCAGTTTATCCCCTGTAACATAGACAACACCGCGCCAAGAATGACCATGTAATCTAGCACATTTACCATCATGATTTGGTAATTGGTGAGCAGCTTCAAACCTGAATTCCTTACCAATTATCCAAGTTTCTAAACAAGATTCAGATTCCGGTTTTGAAGTCATTATTATATCCCAATTATATCCCAAATTCCCCAATACTTAGATACTTAAAATGAATGTAGTGTATCTAAAACTGCTTTAACTTTAGGAACTTCATGAGTTCTGAATAAATCTGTTTTTCCTAATGCTGCTAAAACCGCAAAAAATGATTCTGCACTTCTTACTTCTTCCCCAAAATATTCAAAAGCGTGAGGGAGAGCATGACAGACAGGAAAACCTAATTTTCTCAGTCTAAAAGTAGTCAAAAAAGTTTTCATTTGATAACGAATTCGCAAAGAACTATCCTGGAGATTTTTATAATAAAACCCCAAACCAGCATCAACAAATATTTTTCTCACCCCATATTTAGCTGCGATTTCTATTTCATTAGCAAAATATTCATACATTAATTTTGTTGGATCATCACCAAAATCAAAATCACCAACTTCTCTGACATTTTTACCTTGAACATAACAGATAATCACCCCAGCGTCAAATTCAGATACAGCTTGATAAATTTTCTCACTATCAAAAGCACCCGTTAGATTAATCACATTAGCGCCAGCTTGTAAACATTCTCTAGCAACTTGAGGATAATAAGTTTCAATGGAAGTTAAAACCCCCTGTTGACTCAGAGATTTTAGCACTGGTAAAATTTGGGAATTTTGTCGAATATCCTCAACTCTTTCTGCTTTTTCTAAAGTAGATTCAGCGCCAATATCTATAATATCAGCACCTTGAGCCTTTAATACTAATCCCTTGCGAATAGCCTGTTCTGAACTTAAACATACGCTTTCTCTGTACCAAGAATCATTAGAAAGATTAATCACTCCTAAAATTGCTGATTCGGAATTAAAATTAAATTTTTTCTCACCAATTGTAAATTCTTCTACTTTTACTTGCAGAGCATCATGATATTTTTCATATATTTCGTAAATGTCTTCAATCTTCAACATATTTCCAATCCTTTTTTTGATAGACAATAGTTTTTTATTAGCTGTTCACAAGCATTGAGCAAAAATAACCAAATCATCACCACACTTGATTACAACCTCCATCCCCCCGAAACTTCTAATACCTGCCCTGTGATATAATCAGATTCTGGGCTAATAAAAAACCAGGCTGCATGAGCCAGTTCTTGTAAAGTTGCAGGTCGCTTAGTAGGTAGTTCAGGTAGAGATTCCTGCAAATCAAAGGAATTTTCTGCTATTCCTGGGGAGACAACATTAACAGTAATTTTATCTGTAATTAGTTCCTTTGCTAAAGATTTTGAGTAGATGATAATGCCAGTTTTAGCAATTAAGTAAGGTGTATTAGTACAACGCGCGAGGAGATTTTGCGCACTAGCACAACCAAAATTGACGATACGTCCCCCATTAGCAGCTTTCAGGTAAGGTAGTGCAGCTTTAGTGACATAAAATGTAGCATGAAGATTAGAGTTAATAATTTCATGCCATTCTGCTACTGATAATTGGCTCGTTGGTCTGTCTAAGTAGTTACCCACATTATTGACAACAACAGATAGACCTCCCAATTCCTCAGCAGCACTTTTGACCAAAAACTCCGCTTGTTCAGGATTTCTTAAATCCGCTTGTAAAGTAACAGTTTTAACGCCGTACTTAGCAGCCTCCTGACGGGCTTGATTACAGGCTTCCACACTCTTATGATAATGAAATGCTACATCAAATCCTTTAGCAGCTAAATCGAGAGCGATAGCCTTACCAATTCCCGATGATGATCCAGTCACCAGTGCTTTTTTCAGCATTATTGTTAAACCTAATTCCTATATAAATTACCAATGTTATTTTCTACAAAATCCTCAATTAACACTTGAGTATAACTATTGAGAGGATATTCCTTTGCTTGTGCGGGAGTCACCCAAGCCCATTCCTCAATTTCTTGATTAGGTGTAATCGTATCTCTCAGTGAAAATGCGTAATAGTTGATCATAACAAAATGGGCAGGTCGCACAAATTGTGAATCCAGCACTGCTTCTTGTAGCAACGCAAAACGCACATTAGTTAAGTCTAACCCGACTTCTTCCTGAAACTCTCTCAGAAGTGCAGATTCTAGAGTTTCACCCCAATCTACTTTTCCCCCTGGTACACCCCAAGCACCTCTCCACTTCGTAGATTTAACAATTAACACCAGTCCGAGAGAATTGACAACCAGCGCTCCTACAGTAGTCAGAGGGAACTGCTTTTGTACAGATGTTGGTTCAATAGTGGTCTGATACTGCATATTTACTTCCGCACCCCACGACGACTGACTTTTGGCGATACTTAATCTTAGTACCGTTCAAATTTTATCAGCAAATGCCTGACTAAGTTCAATTATATTTTGATCTGGATCTTGAATAAAAATCGCTGGTCGGCCAGAAGCACTAGCTTGAAACGGATAATTTTTAGCTGTTAATTCGCTTTTAATTATTTCTAAATCCATGACAGCAAAAGCGATATGAGGATTTTGTCCCCATTTTTCTTGTTGCTTATCAGTGGGTACAGTAGGCGCAACAATCAGATGCAGTTGATAGTTACCAATTTGATACCAGATACCCGGATATTTTAAAGGACGTTCTACTTTTTCAAGTCCTAATATATGAGTATAAAAATAATCAGAACGGTCTAAATCAGTTATGAGAATAGCAGTATGAAGACTCTGGATAATTTGCATAATTGTAGATTCAAATGAGATAGGAAAATTCAGAGTGAGACGCAGATAACCGCACATACAGCGAATTTCATCCAAGTGAGGTACACCTTGTGCGGGCAAGACTTGTACTGAGATTGGTCGAAGTATGCCCGCACCACAAGATTTTTACAAGATTTTTATTATTAATAAAGCAAGTTCGGCTTGAGTGAGGTACACCTTGTGCAGGCAAGATGCCCGCACCACAAGATTTTTACAAGATTTTTATTATTAATAAAGCAAGTTCGGCTTGAGTGAGGTACACTTTTGGCGGGCAAGATGCCCGCACCACAAGATTTTTACAAGATTTTTATTATTAATAAAGCAAGTTCGGCTTGAGTGAGGTACACCTTGTGCGGGCAAGATGCCCGCACCACAAGATTTTTACAAGATTTTTATTATTAATAAAGCAAGTTCGGCTTGAGTGAGGTACACCTTGTGCGGGCAAGATGCCCGCACCACAAGATTTTTACAAGATTTTTATTATTAATAAAGCAAGTTCGGCTTGAGTGAGGTACACCTTGTGCGGGCAAGACTTGTACTGAGATTGGTCGAAGTATGCCCGCACCACAAGAGTTTTATTATTAATATCTGTACCGGACTTGGATTAGGAAACGCTATAATCAATAGACATCTGAGCAAAAAAATTAAACATAATCAGGATTGTCGGGAATCAGTAATACATAAATTACCACAAATTGTCAAATAGTTTTCTCTGAAATCACCAACCCAAGAGAAAATGAACAATAAAAAAGGTCTGGTTGAGAACCAAACCTTGACTTAAATCCAGTGCATAACAACATCCCGAATTAATTTAACCCGTTTAATCCATTTTTAGCATCTTCCTATGGTATGTGTACAAATATCCTAAAATCTGATAATCAACCATTTCCATAGCCAAAAATAAAGGACGGAATTAGTCCCGTCCGTAAATGCCAAAATGCCAAATGATGATTGTTAATTTTTAACTTTTATCTGTGACAAATCTAAAAAATTCGCTAATTTATAGACTATTCGCGCACCAACATTACCATCCCATTCCGCATTACCAACTTCGCAAACATCAAAACCAATAATTTCCCTACCAGTATTCACTACCTCTCGGAATAAACAATAAACTTGTTCTAATTCCAGTCCTCCGGGAACGGGAGTACCCGTATGGGGGCAAAGTTTGGGATCTAAACCATCAACATCAAAACTAATATAAACTTTTTCTGGTAAATGACTGATAATTTCTCGACATAAATCTAGCCAATTTTTACCAGAGTATAATTGTTGTTTAATTACTGGATCATAGTAGGCAATAATGCGCTGATTTGATTGATTAATCATCTCTATTTCATCATCACAAATATCCCGTAAACCCACTTGGACTAACTTGGAAATTTGCGGTATTTTCATGGCATTAAACATAATGGAAGCATGGGAAAATTCAAAACCTTCATAGGCATTTCTTAAGTCCGCATGAGCATCAATATGTAAAATTCCCCAGTCATCATATTGAGTAGCTAAGGCTTGAAAATACCCCAAAGGAACGCTATGATCACCACCAATAACAGCGACTTTTTTACCTAAATTTAAAGCTTTTTGACATTCTTTAAATAACCATTCATTAATTTGTTGACAACTATGATTAACAGTAACAAGAGTATCTTTTAAATTTTGAGAATCGGATATTTTTAGACCTTGTGCTAGACTTTTGATAATTGTTGCTGCTTGGCTACGATAGTATTCATTTTTTTCTAACATTTTTGCGGTATGTCTTTCCAGAAAGATACCTTGTTGCCAACCTTGGGGATGATCAAAATCAAATAAGTCTATTTGCAAAGAAGCGTCGGCAATTCTTTGTGGTCCTTGTGCTGTACCTTGATGATAGGAAACAGTGACTTCCCAGGGAACAGAAAAAATGATTAATTTAGCTGATTCATAGTTAAATGGTAAACCGAGAAAGTTACCATTTTCTTCAGCGATATCATTGGGATTATATGTTTGTAGTGAGTTATTCATTGATTAAATTACAAATTTGCAAAATTACGACTATAGACCTTTTGGTTATGATCTTGCCATGCTTGAAGTGATGAATGAGGTAATTCGGTTAATGTTGCCGATTGGATATATTCCATAAATGGACGACGTAAATGTTCATAATTTGCGAAGGCTTCAGCTATAATTGACAAATTATCCCAATCATTATTTTGACCAATTTTAGCGATCAGCCTGGTAATTGTTAATGCGTCTTCTAAGCCTTGATTTGCCCCTTGAGCCATGAAAGGAGGCATTCCATGGGCAGCATCACCAATTAAGACAATTCGCTGTTGATTCCAGGTTGGTTCTATGGTAGTATCATTAAACTTATTAATAACAGGATGAATGTAGTAAGCACGCTGACTCATATTGGCAGAAGGAGAGAGATTTACTAATTGTTGGAGAGAATCAGGAAAGCCAGCTTTTTCTATTTCTTGTCGAGCTAAATTTATTAAATCAGTTTCCACTTTTCCTGCTAAGGATTCTAGAGGTATAGGTAAATGGATAATATATCTAAATTGACCATTTCTAAAGAATAAAATCATCCTGAGATGATTATGACAATTAGAATTTATAGATGTTTTATCATTTTTAATGGTCACAAGTGCTGAATTTTCTAAAAATCTGGATTCTATTTCTGTTTGTATTGCTTCTGGGATGTCAGTTATGCCAGAACAATATATACCTGCAAATCCAGAATATTCAGGTTTAGCAAAAGGTGTATTAGGAGTATTTTGGTAAATTATTTGCCGAACAGTAGAGTTAATTCCATCTGCACCAATAATTAATTTAGCGCGGAAAGATGTTGTTGCTAATGTGGGAGAAATGGTATCTAGATTTTGTTGTGAATTTTCATCAGGGTTTTGATTTTCTGCCCAATGAGCATAGGGATTGGCTGCACTACTGATATCAGAAACACAATCTATCCGTACACAGTTGAGTTCTGGCTCATCTATGACATTAATACAACGGTGATTAGCTTTTACCCGTTCTGGGGGTAAAAGGTTTCTGAGGATGGTTTGTAATTCATACCAAGCTATTGATACTCGTCCTTCACCATATTCTTGAAACCAGTTATCAAAACCGAGAGGAATTGACAAAATTAATTGTCCTTGAAGATTTTTGATAGACCATACAGAAGGATTTACAGAGGAATTTTGCTGATTAGATAACGTGGTTTGTGTTACGGACGTATAAGCATTAACACTTAAACATTTGAGGGCTTTTAATCCATTAGGAAGAAGGTCTATTATTTGCCCAACTTGACGAAAGCTACGAGTTTGATCAATGACTAATATATTTTCGATACCGCGCTGGTATAGACCAATGGCAGTTGCTAAACCAATGGGTCCAGCGCCAACTATGACTACATCATAGATTTCTTCAGGTTTCAATTTATCTTGATAGTTTAATACCATAACATGAGGAATTGTCAAAAACTTCTGGGGTTATTTGTGGTAATTATTGTCAAACTAATTATATCTAACTTGTACCTGCAAAAAATTAAGAACGACGGGCATTTAAACAACACCATTCTTTTTTCTCCCGGATATTAGTCACAGTCCAACCATTTTGTTCTAAGGCATTAGCAACAGCCTTTGATTGTCCTATTAAAATACCACTAAATATACCCCAAGTGCTAGATTTAGTAATTGCGGTCATTTCTGGGAGTAATTGAATAATGACATCGGCTAAAATGTTACAAACAATACCATCTACTGGTTGATCAATTGTTTTCCTGACCGTGTCTACACTACCTTCTAGGGGAATTAAACAATCTGGAGGGATATGATTCAGAGTGCAATTACTAAAAGTAGATTTTACTGCTAAGGGATCATTATCAACGGCATAGACCTTAGTAGCACCTAATAATATTGCCCCAACACCTAAAATACCTGAACCACAACCAATATCGGCAATAGTCGAGGGTTTTTGGTTCTCTGCTATGTCAGAAAAGTGCATTTCTAGGGATTCTAAACATAATTGAGTGGTAGCGTGATTACCCGTACCAAAGGCTACACCCGGATCAAGGAGTATGATTAAGCGTTCTGTAGTAGTGGGTAAAGGTAGCCAAGCGGGATTAATCAAGAAGCGATCGCCTATTTCCTCGGGTTGCCAATGTTGTTTCCAACTACTGGACCAGTCTTCTTCATCAATTAAGTGCCAATTTAGCACAGGAGGGGGGAATCCTACAGATATAGCATCTTCACCCAAGGATGATGATAATTCTTGCAAATCTGGTAATTCTGCTTGAAAACTGGGCAAATAAGCCTTAACCAATAAGTTATGGTCTTTAATTTCCACTGCTGTACCACGAGTGCCAAACTTTTCTAATCGCCAATATATAGTATCTTCTAAATCTGGGTTAGATATAATATTGATTTCCCACCAAGTATTTGCCATAGAATTTGAGATTAGTAATAGGTAATGGTGCAAAAACAAACCAAACCATCAGAATATAGCATTTTCTAGTCCACTGAAGTAGATTCATAGCTGCGTTTATCTGCGGTTAAATTGCTCATTTTATTTTTGAACATGAAAAGTTTTAAATTCCCGACTTCTGAAAAGAAGTCGGGATCTTATTGTTAGATAATTAAAATGATATTCTAATTATCAAATTACTTAATCATCCTCATCTCATAAATCAAAAAAAATCACAGTCTAGAATTAAAGTGTCACTGTATAAGCGTCCCTAATGCCCGATACTTTCTTAATTTCTTCTAAAATGCCTTCAGGTAGAGGATCATCAATGCTCAAAGCCATCACAGCATCACCACGAACGATTTTTCTACCGACTTGCATACTAGCAATATTGACATTAAAACTGCCCAGGAGAGAACCGAGTTTACCAATGATACCTGGTACATCACGGTGGAGAGTAAACAACATATATTTACTGGGGGGGACATTAATAGGAAATCCGTCAATGTCAGTTAAGTGAATTTCCTTATCACCCAATAAAGCACCAGTTACAGAATGTGTACCTAAAGTACCTGTAGTTTGTAAGTGCAATGAACCAGCGTAGTCACGGGCTGAAGCATCCCTAGTTTCAATTACGCGAATACCTCTTTCCTTTGCTTCTATGTTAGCGTTAACATAATTTACCCGTTCGCGGAGAGCTTGGTAAAGTAGTCCTTTGAGGGCGGCTATAATCAGGGGCTGACTTTTATTAGTTGCCAAGTCTCCTTGTAGAGTAACATTAAGTGTCTCTACTCTGCCACCTGTGAGTTGACCAACTAAATTTCCCAAAGTTTCCGCTAATTCCATATAGGGTTTAAACTCTTCGAGGACATCAGGACCGAGTCCGGGAATATTCACAGCGGAACGGGCTGGTAGTCCTAATAACACATCCCGAATTTGTTCAGCCACGTCTATAGCCACGTTTACCTGGGCTTCAGCCGTAGAAGCACCGAGGTGAGGAGTAAGAATGACATTTTTACCCAAACCTAGCAAATCAGATTCACCCAAGGGTTCAGAATCAAACACATCTAAAGCAGCCCCAGCAATTGTACCCTCTTTAATAGCCACAGCTAAAGCTGCTTCGTCTATAATACCACCACGGGCGCAATTAATAATTCTGGTGGTGGGTTTCATTAAAGCCAAAGTTTTGGCGTTGATTAAATTAGCGGTTTCTGAGGTTTTAGGAATGTGCAAGGTGATATAATCAGCTTGCTGGAAGAGCAAATTTAACTCCACCAGTTGACAACCAAGTTGTTCGGCTCTTTCTGTAGAGATAAATGGATCATAGGCTAAAAGTTTCATTCCCATGGCTTTAGCTACGGAAGCAACATGAGAACCTATTTTACCTAAGCCGACAACACCGAGAGTTTTTTTGTATACTTCTGAACCAACATAACTTTTGCGGTCCCATTCACCACGTTTCACTGAAGCATTAGCATCGGGAATATGACGAGATAGGGATAACATCATAGCTAGAGCGTGTTCTGCGGCCGCAATGGTATTACCCTCTGGAGAATTGACAACGACAATACCTTTGCGAGTAGCTGCGGGGACATCAACATTATCCACTCCCACGCCAGCGCGGCCAATAATTTTTAATTTGACTCCAGCCTCTATAATATCTTGAGTGACGCGAGTTCCAGAACGAATCATCAGCGCATCATACTCACCAATGATAGCTTTCAGTTCATCGGGTTTCAACGTAGTTTTGATATCAACTGTAGCCACTTGAGAAAGAATATCAATCCCAACTTGATCAATTGGATCAGAGACAAGAACCTTAGACATAATAACTCGATTTTAGTTAACAGATTGTGCTGTACAAGACTTTTTAGTTTATACCAATTTCATGTAAAGCTGCACAGAATCATCAAATCCATTCCATTATCCCTCCTTATCTGCGTTTATCTGCGGTTAATTATTTTCAAAATCTCATTTATTTAAATACTAGTATATATAAATACAAATAAAGTGCGTTATATCTAATATTGTATGTAGCTTGGATACTCGAATTTTCTAAAAAGTCGGGTATCCGATTTTAGCAAACATTTGTAAATTTTCCCTTCTCCAGATCACATCTCTTTTCCTATTTGTTTTGACTTCTAAAACCCTAATTCCTGTTTTTGGTAATTGCTTTAAATGATCTGCTAATTCTTCCCAAGCAGTAATTAACTGATATTGTACATTATAGGTAGCGCATAATTGGCAAAAATCAATATTTTGGGGAGTAGCAAAAAACTCTTCAAAGGGTGGATTAAATTTAGCAATGGGTAGCATTTCAAAAATTCCCCCACCATTATTATTAATTAAGATAATCGTCAAATGTCCGATAAATTGATCGCTAATTAAAAACCCATTTGTATCATGTAATAAAGATAAATCTCCGGTTAATAAAACACTACTTTGTTGTTGATGTGCGATTCCTAAAGCCGTGGAAAGTGTACCATCAATACCATTTGCACCGCGATTAAAATAAGGTTTAATTCTTAAATTATTCGGTTTCCAGAAAAATTCTACATCTCGCACAGGCATACTATTAGCAATAAATAAAGGTGTTTCTGGTGGCAGAATTTGGGAAATTAACCACGCTACTTTACTTTCGATTAATTCCTCTAGATTTTGCAAATAATCATCAATATTTTTTCTAACTTGTTTCTCTATCTTACACCATTTTTGTAAATATTCATTTTCTGCTAATTTCTCAATTTTTAATTCGCTGCTAATTTCTGTGACGGATATTCTTAAATGTCTGGTTTTTCCATGTAAAGAATCTAGATTTTGATCACAATTATCAATGATCAAACGTTCAGATTTAGTATTAATTAACCAATTTCTTAGTTCTTTACTTGTAGGCATTTCTCCAATTTGAATTACCATTTCTGGTGTTAATTCCTTGGCAAGTTTCTCATTTCTGAGGATGATATCATAGGTAGAAATTAAATAGGGATTTAAGTCTGCATAATTTCTCACTGGAGAAAGTCCTTCAGCTAAAACAGGCCATTGGAGAGATTGACTTAATCGCGCGATCGCTCTACAATATTCTTCAGATAGCTGTGTTTGAGCTACACCAGCGATAATAATTCCTTTTTGACACTTGATTACTGGTAATTGATAATTAGTAATTGCTACTGGGCTGGAAGCCACTGCTGAAAAGAAATCTGACACATCTAAAGTAACGTTAGTACCATCAGGAATGGGAGCGAGCGGGTCACGGAAAGGTATATTTAGATGTACCGGACCAAAATTAGGAAATTGACAACGTTCCCAAGCGTAAATAACCGTTTGTCTGAGATAAGCTAACATTTCTAAATTTGCGGAGGGTGTAGCTAATTCCCCATGCCAATTGGGATAATTACCGTATAATTTTACTTGGTCAATAGTTTGTCCAGAATGACAATTTCTTAATTCTGCGGGTCTATCAGTGGTTAATATCAATAAAGGAACACGACTTTCTTTAGCTTCAATTACCGCTGGATAAAAATTTGCCCCCGCAGTTCCCGAAGTACAAACTAATACTACAGGTTTTCCTGTCGCTTTTGCTCGTCCCAATGCAAAAAAAGCCGCCGAACGTTCATCTAAAATCGGCATAGCTGCAATATGCGGTATTTGTTGAGCAAAAGCCACTGTTAAAGCTGTAGAACGAGAGCCAGGACAGATTACAGCGCATTCCAAACCCAAGCGTTTAAGTGTTTCCGTTAATACATAAGACCAAATTTGATTAAGATTGTTAAAATTAAGCTGCATTTTATTGGTGTCCAGACTAGCCGGGTCTGTAATTAACCGGAGATAAACATAGATGATTTTGTACCTTATTAAACTAAGAAACCCTAGATAATAGCTGACGGAAATGCAGTATTGGCATAGTAAATAAACCCCAAGCCAAACCAGTAATCAAACCGAAAGGAGTAACAATATAATTATTAAAATCCCATAAACCGAAAATCTGAGCTGCTAATTCCAAAGGATAGGCCATCATAAACACCGTAGCACAAGCAGCGCCATTTCTACCATACTGACTTAACCAAAAAACACCTTTGCCATCAGTTAAACTATACAAAATCCGAGTTATTAATAAACCTGTCACCGTGCCATAACAGCGCATACAAACCGCCATAATAAAAGGTGGTGCTAACTCCAAACCCATAGTAGGCTGGGGACAGACATGATTACCCATAAAGTAAATAATATCCGCAATACCCGGAAGCAAAAACACACCAGACCCAGCGAGAAAAGGAGCAAGAGGGGGACCAAAAACCATACCAGCTAACAGGAAATCAGCAAAAAAACTCACCCAATTAACTTGTAACCCTCTTAATAAAACTACCCTTTCCATATTCTCTCCGTGTCCTCTGCGCCTCTGTGGTTCGTTTTCTGCAATTAGTTAGTATTCTAGAGTAGAAAATACCCAAAATCATTATAAATCATCATTTGGATCAATCCCCATTGCCCGTAAACGTTCGGCTAATTGTGCAGCCTTTCGTTCTGCTTGTTCAGCCCTGAATTTTTGTAATTGGGCTTCTTCTTGACCTACCAATAACAAATTACCATGTAAATCCCACCAGCGCAGCCAAAGTTGTTCAGGATTATTTAAGTAACTTCCTTGCCATAGTCCCAATTCTACAGCTAATGGCGCAATAGGATAATGTCCACGTTCGTTAGGCTGGATTTTTTGGTAAGCAAAATCCACCAAATGATAAACCTCTAATTTGCCATGATTAACTTCATAGATGGCATAATAGGGAACACGGATAATGCGTTCATATACCCACAATTTACCAGGTTTTTCACCTGCCTGTAAACCCGCTAGAGGGGTTGAATCTCGTTCCTCGTCACCATTACCACTGGCTAATTCTATAACAATTAATGGAGGAATATATTCCCGCCATAATACATAGGAACGACGAATTTTACCATCTAATCTTGGTGCTACATCAGGGACATAAAACCAATCTGGTGCTATGCTACCTTTTTCTGGTGGTTCAGTTTCGCGCCAGTAAATACCACAATCTTGACCTATACAAAATTGTCCATCAGGATGTAATTTTTGTAAAGTTTGAATTATGGAATCTGTGATGATAATACTTTGGGGATGTTCTTGAAAATTCTTCACGAATGTACCATCAGACTCTGGGAGTTGAGTATGATCAGGAAACTGCGGTGGTATAGCAATATCAGCCAGGGTTTCACTCATACTATTTAAAAAATTGCAGTTGTTAATTTAGTATTATATCAGAGAATAGGGATCGCGTAATTACTGGATATTGTATTATAAAGGTTATACGGTCATCTATCACAGATTATGATTTGCTGCTTAAACCCGGATTGTTCCCAGCCTATCAACCCTGATCATCACAAGTTCTGTCAATCTTGCAGAACCCCATTAATACCATTATTAATCAATCGCTTTCGAGTATTGCGGGTGCTTTCTAATATAGGAGGTTTTGGGAGAACCTATTTAGCGGAAGATAGCCAAAAGTTAAATGAACCGTGTGTAATCAAGCAACTTGCACCTAAACAGTCAGGAACTTACGCTTTAAAAAAAGCCACAGAGTTATTTATTGAAGAAGCTAAACGCTTACAAGATTTAGGAGAACACCCGCAAATACCAACACTGTTTGCTTATTTTGAAGATAATGGTTTTCTCTATTTGGTACAGCAGTTTATTAAAGGGGATAATTTATTAGATGAATTAGCACAAAAGGGTAAATATAACGAAAATCAAATTAGAGAATTATTACTAGATTTATTACCATCTTTAAAGTTTATTCATGAGCGCCAGGTTATTCATCGGGACATTAAACCACAGAATATCATGCGCCGAGCCAGTGATGGTAAATTGGTATTAATTGATTTTGGGGCTTCTAAACAATTAACTACCACAGTTCACACCCAAATAGGAACACAAATTGGTTCTTATGGATATAGTCCACTGGAACAAATACAAGGTGGTGAAGCTTATCCAGCCAGTGATTTATTCGCTTTAGGTGCAACTTGTTTTCATTTATTAACAGGGGTTAATCCTTTTAATTTATGGACAAGAAATGGTTTTAATTGGGTGAATAATTGGCGAGAAAATTTACCTAGTTCTGTTAGTCAGGATTTGGGTAAAGTTTTAGATAAGTTGTTGAAAATTGAGATTCAAGAACGGTATCAATCTGCAGATGAGGTCATCAAAGATTTACAAATTCCTCCTACATTTGTTGTATCTCCAGGGGGAAATAAAAATTCATCTTCGGGAAATTCTAAAACTAGAATAAATGGTAAAATAGATCGTCGCGTTTTTATCTATGGAGCATTATCTTTAGGTGGTGTAACTGTTGCATTTATAGGAAAAAGTTTATTTTCTGGGAAGCAAAATAAAACTTTAATTTCAAATAACCTGAAAACATTCAACTTTGAAGTGGTCAGCACTAACGCAACCGGAAACATGATTAACCGACGGAATGAAAGTGCAAAATATTTCACAGAAGATTTAGGAAATGGTGTAACATTGGAAATGGTGGAAATCCCAGGGGGAACATTTATCATGGGTTCACCGGCAAGTGAAGCAAAACGAGGTTCAAACGAAGGTCCCCAACATCAAGTTACTGTTCCTAGTTTCTTCATGGGCAAATATGAATTGACACAGGCACAATATCAAGCTATCACGGGTAGTAACCCTTCTCGATTCCAAGGCAATAATCGCCCAGTGGAAAGAGTCAGTTGGAATGATGCAGTTACATTCTGTGAAAGGTTAAGTCAAAAAACACAGAAAAACTACAGATTACCCAGTGAAGCTGAATGGGAGTATGCTTGTAGAGCCGGAACTACCACACCGTTTTATTTTGGTGAAAGTATTACCCCAGAATTGGTAAACTATGATGGTAATTACACTTATGGTTCTGCACCAAAAGGACAGAATCGTCAACAAACGACAGATGTAGGTTCTTTTCCCCCTAACGCTTTTGGTTTGTATGATATGCACGGTAATGTAGGAGAGTGGTGTTTCGATGACTATATAGGTAAATATAGTGATGCGCCTACAGATGGTAGTGCATTGACAGGGCGAAGCAGTACAAAGCTGCTGCGCGGTGGTTCGTGGTTCTACAATCCTAGAAATTGCCGTTCTGCTTATCGCAACCCCTACTACCTCGGCTACGACTTCAACGATATTGGTTTTCGGGTTGTATGTAGTGGTGCGGCGAGGACTTAGTAGCCCTTTACACTCTTGCTCTTTTGCTCTTTTCCCTTCTTTGTTTTTTCCCTTTTTCGATCGCATCACAGCGATCAATTTTTTTTCTAAAAGTTAGATTAGGATATATTGTAATATAGTAACAGAGTTTTTCGGTCATGTCAAGTTTTATTTTGTCAGAATCAGGATTTACAGGATTTGAGGATTTTCAGGATGTTGTTGATAAATTTCTGGTTTTCCTTTTTTAAAAGATTGCAGTTGTTAATTTAGTATAACTTAAGTAGTTTAGACTGTTGCAAAGCGATCGCTCAATTTTGTCATTATTGCGTGGTTAATATTCATATATACCATTTTTACCCCTGCTGATATATTTATACAATAATGTATTCATGTATATATAAATAATTCAAAAAACATTTAATTTAAGTTATTGATGTTTTGTAAAACTCATGAGTAATTACTAATAATGACCATTCAAACAATAGATTTTATGGTAAAATGTGAATTGTTGATTGCAATAAAATTTTTATGTCACTTATTAAATTTGTTGATTTATTTGCAGGAATTGGGGCAATAAGATTAGGTTTAGAACAAGCTTGTCAATCTTTAGGATTTAAAAGTGAATGTGTTTTAACATCCGAAATAAAAACTTCAGCAATTCAAGTTTATCAAGAGAATTTTCAACAAGATAAAATATGGGGTGATATTACTACAATTTCAACTCAACAAATACCTGATTTTGATATTTTATTAGCTGGGTTTCCCTGTCAACCTTTTAGTAGTGCAGGAACAAGACAAGGATTTTTAGATACTAGAGGAACGCTGTTTTTTGAAATCGAACGAATTTTAAAAGATAAATCACCGTTTGGTTTTTTATTGGAAAATGTGGAGGGTTTAGTACAACATGATGATGGGAGAACATTAACAACTATTGTTAATAAATTAGAACAATTAGGTTATCAGGTAAAATATGATGTTTTAAATGCTAAAGATTTTGGTGTTCCTCAAGATAGAAAAAGAGTTTATATAGCAGGAACTAAAACAAATGCTATTTCTCTAAATTTCTCTAAAAATGCTAAACCCAGATTATTAGATATTTTAGAAACAGGTTGTCCGACTTTACAAACTAATTTTGCCAAAAAATTATTACAACAATATTCTATTGAAGAACTTTATGGAAAATCAATTAAAGATAAAAGAGGAGGAGAAGATAATATTCATAGCTGGGATTTAGAATTAAAAGGAAATGTGAGTTTAGTACAAAGGGAATTATTGAATTTATTGCTAAAACAAAGAAGAAGAAAAATATGGTCTGCAAAAAAAGGGATTCACTGGATGGATGGAATACCATTAACGGTAGATGAAATTGCTACTTTTTATCCCCATCCTAAATTAGCAGAAATGTTAGATGATTTAGCAAATAAAGGTTACTTAAAATATGAACATCCTAAAGATATTCAGGAAGTAATAAATAAAGATGGTAACAAAGTGAAAAAAAGAGAATATAAATTTGATTTACCCAAAGGATATAATATTGTAGTTGGTAAACTTAGTTTTCCTATCAATAAAGTTCTCGATCCTGATGACATTGCACCCACTTTAGTAGCTACAGATATGCAGAAATTAGCAGTAGTTGATGGGGATGGTTTAAGATGTTTAACAATTAGAGAAGGATTAAGATTGTTTGGTTTTCCTGAAAATTATCACATTAATTTACCTATTAATAAAGCATTTGATTTATTGGGAAATACCGTAGTAGTTCCTATTGTGAGAGAAATTACAGAAAGAATAGTTATACAAAAAATGTTATCAGTTCCTAATCAAGTTTATGTATTAAGTAAATAATACTAATAAGACTTAAAAAATCATAATTCTCCTTGAGTATGATCCCAATAATTAGTTTTCACTCTTTCTAACCAGTTATCGCTATCTTTGCTTGTTATATAATACTGCATAAGAGTATCATATAAAGCTGTAACAAAATTATATCTTGAGGGAAATGGTTTATATTTAGTTTTTTCAGAGTACCACGAAATAGGTCTAATATTATATATGACATTTCTTTTCGCTTGACATCTAACAGGATATCTGTCAGATTTCCCTGTAATTTCCCAAATCTTTTTCAACCACACTTTTTTAACTTTAAATTTGTAATCTTGTATATCATAAGAAAATATTAAATAGTCAGCATCTAATCTATATGCTTGCTTGGTTAGTGAATCACAGTATGCTTCAAAATTTGCTACATCAAAATTAGCTGAAGAATAAAAAGACTTAATTTCTAATAAACCAGTAATATTTGAATTTTCATCAACCAAAAAATCAGGGAACTCTTGAGTATTTTGTTTCGTCCTGAAATTAATATTTTTTTGTCTCATCCATTCAGCAAACCATTCTTGAAATAAATCTCCAACAGCACTTTTTTCATTGATTTTCACAGATATGTTCAGAAAATCAAACAGAATTTCTCCTTCTTGTTTTGTAATTTCATCCTTAATTAATAAATTGTAAATTTGAGTAGCGATAGGATGATGTTGAATCATAAGTGTTTTTTTGATCCTGTTTATGGATATTTAGTTTAATGATAACAGACTTTTTAGGGTGATGTAAAGGTTTATTTTGTCAGAATCAGGATATCCAGGATTTGAGGATTTTCAGGATGTTGTTGATAAATTTCTGGTTTTCCTTTGCGTCTTTGCGTCTACCCTGCGGGATCTCTAAGAGAGATTGCGCGAAACTGAATATTAAATGTTCTCAGAATCTGACAATTTTTAAACTTCTCCTGCTGTAATTAGAGCATAATTATATATTTTAGGACTGATCCTTGTACCTTTTATTATTAAATCATCCAAAATATTTTTGACACTATCAATTAATCCTTGTTCTTTGGCTAAAATAATTACTCCAACTAAACCAACAATTGGTAAACCTCTACCAATAGCAACTTTTCTACCAGCTTTTTCATCAATTAAAAGTTGATCAGCTTTTAATTCTTCTGCCAAAATAATCGCAGCACATTCTCCTAAATCTAAATCTGTTTCTAATTGCAAATTTTTAATTAATTCGTGATTATTTATAGAACGAACTTCCAGCCATGATACTAATTTTACAGCTAAAACAGCAGGATGATTTCCTGTGGTTAATTCTTCATAGACTTGTTGAGGAATTATCACTCTGCCAAAAACAGCCTGAAGTAAATCTAATTTACCAATTTTAGCAAGTTCACTTAATGGGGTTGTATCAGAAACAATAATCATAAATTATTTGCTTTTAACCCCATTCTCGCTTGATTGATTTCTGACTGAAATTCCTCTAAACTCATACTATCGTCAAAAAGAGATATATCATATTTAGACATTAACTCAATCATATCTAATCGAGAAATTCCTAATAATTGACTAGCTTTACCACTACTAATTTCTCCGTGTTTTAGTAGTGTCATTACATAAGCTTCTTTAGCTTTATTTTCTGCTTCTTTTCTGATAGTGTCTGTGACGCTATGGATGGGAATGGTAAACTCTACTTTAGTCATACAATCACATTTGTTTATTTTGATGATGCTTATATTATAAACCCACAGAGGTAGTTAAGTAGGTGGACGTGAAATAACCAAAATGTGTAACGATATGTAAATTTACCTCAATGCGTTATTGTAGTTGAGTTTTAGCCATTTCACAAAACGAAATATATTTTGATTTTCCTCCGCCCACCTACTTATATCTTCCAAATATTGGATTTTACCACGGAGGGAACTAAATAATTCTGCTGTTGAACTTTTTACAACAATATTTTCTGGTGAAAAAAAAGTGATTCTGACAATTTAATTTTATAATCTCATGAGTTTTGACAACGTTTGTAAACTACTAGCAGAAAAATATCCCTTTGATTTTGCTAAATGGTTACTTCCCCAAGCACCAAAAACCATCAAAGTCTTAAAAACCGAATTGAGTATAGAACCAATTCGCGCTGATTTTGTCACCTTCTTACAAACAGAAAATCGGATTTTACTGAATTTCAAACCAACCCACAATCTAAACCTCCAATTCCTTTTAGAGAGTTAGATTATTCAGTGAGATTAATCCGTACATATCAAGTTCCTGTTACTCAAGTCGTGATTTTCTTACAAGAAACAACAGACGAAATCGCTTTTACCGAAGCATACATCAATGAAACCACACATCACCGTTATCGTGTCATCAGAATGTGGGAACAAGATTCAGCTTTATTTCTCGATAATCTGCCATTATTACCATTAGCACCATTAACCCGGACAAATTCACCTCAAGGTTTATTATCCCAGATTGCCAATAATGTTGCTAAAATTGCAGATAGGGAGACTAAACAGGATATTGCAGCTTACACAGAGATTTTAGCAGGTTTGCGATTTGAGAAAGACTTTATTCGTCAATTGTTAAGTGAGGATATTATGCAAGAGTCAGTCATTTATCAGGATATTTTGCAGAAAGGAGAACAGAAAGGAGAACAGAAAGGAGAACAAAAAGAAGCAGTTAAATTTTGTCTACGTTTACTTAATCAAAGATTTGGGGAAATTGATTCTTTAATAGTTGAAAGAGTCAAAGGTTTACCTGTAGAACAGTTAGAAAATTTAGGTGCTGCGTTGTTTAATATTTCTGAAGTTGCTGATTTGGTAACTTGGTTAAATCAACAAGATCATCAGAACGAATAGTGGTGTTGGGTTTTGCAACCCAACCTACTTGATAATTATAGATTTTCGGTTTGCACTGCGTGAATAAAACTTCCTCCACAATATTTTGAGTAAATGATCACTAAACATCAAGAAAAATATCAACATCAATCTGAGCCTGTTTTAAAATACTCCTTAGTGTTCCTTCCTTAATTTCTCCATGATGCGGAATGGTTGTTTTTTGATTTGTTGCTGCATTAAACCAAATTTCATGATCTCCTTTAGCTGCAAGGTAAAACTCAAATCCTAGCTTTCCTAACTTTCTAGTCACTTCTCGATAGGAAAAACCCGCTAATCTCCCCATTACACTTCCATAATTAACGGATATTCAAATTGAGAAGGTAAATCTTGTAAATGAAAATTATGATTTTTTTCTTTCTCCAATTCCAATAATACCTTAGCTACATCTTCAGCAATTTCTATGGCTTCTTGTACTGTTTTACCTTCTGCCAATAAACCTTGTAAATCATCACTTGTAGCTACAAAATATTCTTGTTCATCTTCAATAAATTTTTCAATTTTGAGTCGAATTAGCATTTGCATTTAGTTAACCTTGATAGTGAGTACAGGAATAAATGGTACTGCTTATATTATATTATATTATATTATATTTCTCTGTGTTCTCTGTGCCTGGAGTGGTTTATTTAATTATATTTTATACAAAACACAAAGGCGGGCAAGACTTGTACTGAGCTTGTCGAAGTATGCCCGCACCACAAGATTGAGAATGTTAAAAGCGGTATTTTTTAACCTACATTAGCAACATAAGGACTGGTTAATTTATCCAATTGCTGAAGTAGCAGACTGAGGAATAAACCCACATCTGTTACTACCCCTACAGACTCTATTGAACCACGATCGCTCAATTTCGTCACTACGGCCGGGTTAATATCCACACAAACCATCTTCACACCTGCGGGTGTCATATTTCCTACCCCGATGGAATGTAACATGGAAGATAGCATCAAAATCATATCTGCACCTTGGATAATTTGCGAATATTCCTGTTGTGCTAATATCAAGTTCATTTGGGTATCGGGTAAAGGTCCATCATCACGAATTGAACCAGCGAGGGAGAAGGGAATATTATTTTTCACACATTCATACATCACCCCACTGCTAATTGCTCCTGCTTCTACAGCTTTAGAAATACTACCAAACCTGCGGACGGTATTAATTACCTTGAGATGATGTCTATGTCCACCGCGTACCGCTACACCGCGCTTCATATCCACACCCAGGGAAGTACCCAAGATATTTTGTTCCATATCATGAACAGCGATCGCATTTCCGCCCAAAAGACCTTGAACGTAACCTTCTCTAATCAGTCGTGACAGATGTTCACCACCACCAGTGTGAATGACAACAGGTCCAGCAGTGACAACTACCTTACCACCACTATCCTTAATTTTACGTAATTCCCAAGCCACTTGTTCCACAACTAATTCTACTCGTCTTTCGCTGGAAACACCGGAGGACATGAAGCTAAATTCTTGGGCGTTGCGTTGTTCTCGTGATTCGGCTTTACGGATAGTGCGGATACCCAAGACATCAACTACTACCTGTTCACCAATTTCTAAATCCCGCAATAGTTTACATTTTGCTACTATACCATTACTAGTTTGAGAAATAGCGATCGCTCCATCCATGCGTTGATTTTCCACTTTCAGCCATTGTCCATTTACCCGAACTTCAGTAGGATAAATCGTGCTGACATAGAAATCATCAGGGGCTACACCCGCTTGTAAAACTGGTTCTAATTTAGAATCTCGTTCATCTTGGGGTAAATCAACTGCGCCCAAATCAATCAATTGAGATATAATCTCTTCCATGACATCATGGGATGGTGCAGATACCCTGACCTCAGCAGCGGAAGTGCTTTGACGTTGTTCTCCCAAGTTGAATTTCAGAACTTGGAAACTTCCCCCCATTTCCACAATTAGATCTAAAGCGCGGTTAATTAACCCTGCATCTAGTAAATGCCCTTCCATGCGAACCACACGACTTTCTACAGATACATTAGCGTGTAGTTCTTCTCTCACAGGTTCTGTAACCCGCAAGGTCAAGCATTTAGCAGCACCACCAGCTTTGAGAAATTCCGTCAAAGGAGTTTCAATAACTTGAAAACCAACCTCTGCTAACCGTGATTTTAAACCATCACTGGCCTTGTTCATAATCACGATACTATCAACATTCACCGCATTACAAGCAAAGTTAACAGCATCAGCTTCCATAATAGCGATGCGCTTTTCTGGTGCGACGCGCATTTCAATAACGCGGTTAGAATAGGAATCAAAAGCACCGGGATAATACAGCAAATAACCATTTGCTAAAGGACAAAAACAGGTATCAAGGTGGTAAAAACGCTCATCCATTAAGCGCAGAGAAATCACCTCAATATCCAACCATTTAGCCAGGAAGGGGTGAGAATCCAATTCTGACCGAAAACCATATCCAGCCCATAACCAACGCCCTTCCCGGTCTAAAAGCGCGTCTCCAGCGCCTTCAAAGGGGAGGTCTTTGGGTAGAGTGTAAACATTAAAACCATTTTCTGCAAACCACTGTTGAAAATACGGTTCTTCTCCCTGACGTTCCTTATGTAAAAAGCGGCTGAGAACAACATTTTCACCCAGAACCAAACCCGCATTGGCACTGAATACCATATCAGGCCAGCCTTTTTCGGGAGCGACCAAATCAACAATGGCATGATCTTTAATGACATTGTATAATTTATTCCATTGTTCTACAGCGCGATCGCGTGAAGACTTATGAATATTACCTTCCATCCAAGGATTAATCACATAATCCACATCATAATGGTCGGGAGCGCACATCAAAAAACGAATTTGGGAAACCATAAAAATTTTACGAACTTCTAAAATGCTACTAATGTCTTCTGGATACAGAGTTTTGGTGTTACAAGTCTGTCAAATCTGCTACTTAATCGCTACCTTGTGTTCTTGGTAGGCTTTACAAGGATATCGTTATTATTCTATAACTGCTAGGGACAATATGAGAAAATAAAGTAAAAATGTCTTATTGGGGATGTTATAGTGTGGCTAATAACCCTTTAGGGAAAAGCATATTGAAGTTAGAGATAAAATGAAATAGCATATTCTTGTATACTTTACTAGTAAACAGCATCCTTAATAGGATTTTCTATATTGGAATATAGGCGAAAAATGAAAATCAAATTCTCAAATTTAGGTTCTATTGAAGAAACAGAGTTAGACTTGCGTCCTCTGACAGTAATTATTGGACCAAATAACTCAGGTAAAACTTATATTGCTTATTCTACCTATGGTTTGTGGCAACGTACTGGTAGAACCGTATATCCCCAATATGTATTTAATAATTTAAAACTTAATCAGCAAGGAGAAGGTATTTGGTCATTGACAATAGATAATGATCTACTTGATTTATTTATAAAAGATGCGGAAGAAACAGCAAAAAATTTTCAAGGAAGTGCTTTAGAATCATTTTTTCAAGATTCAAGTCGTAAACTTTTTGCAAGAACATCATTTGCAATGATGATTGAAAGACAAGAAGTAGAAACTGCGATCAATCAATTAATTCAGCGAGGTGCTATCCCTTTGACAGATGAAACTTCCTTGAGAATTACAAGAGAAGATAATGTTTTGTTTTTTAAAATGGAAATAGAAAATGAGGAAATAAATAAAAGTATAACGTTAAAATTTAGAGAGATGCTAAACCACTTTAGCGATCATCCTGATTTAGTATTTATATTGAGTGTTAAGCAAGTGCTTTTTTCTAATGTTTTTCCTTTTCCTGCTGAAAGAAATGCGTTTATAAATATATATAAAATACTTGAGACGAAAAGATATCGAATACTGAAACAAAAAGAAAGAGAGTTATGGCTTGCAACTAATCAAGAAGGTTTTGACTTAATTAAACAGTCAAAAGATATTCGTTATCCACAACCTGTAGAAGATTTTTTAGATTTTTTATCTGATATAAACCTTGAAGATGAAGAAGAAATAGATAAAATATATTCAACAAGTAGTAAAAATGAATTTCAGAAGTTAGCAGATGTAATTGAAAACCAACTACAAAATAAAAACCAAACCATCTTAAAGTCTACTCCACTAGGTGGAAAAGAAATAAAAGTTTTAGTTAAGACGGACTTAGAAATTGATCTATATAATGCTTCTTCTTCCATTAAACAACTTGCACCATTGCTTTTATATTTAAGATTTCGTGCAAGTAAAGGTGATTTTCTGGTAATAGATGAACCAGAGATGAACTTACACCCAGAATCACAAGCCAAGCTGCTGGAATCATTATCTATCCTTGTTAATCTTGGTGTGAGAATTTTACTCACAACTCATAGTCCTTATGTTATGGCACATTTGAATAATTTAGTTAATGGTAATCATGAAAATCCTGAAATATTAAAACGTCAATCTTCATCTTTATATCTTCAAGATGAAAGAGCATTTTTACCTATAGATAAAGTTAGCGCGTATGAAATGAAAGATAATAAATTAGTTTCATTAAATGATCCAGATTATGGCATTAGATGGGATACTTTAAGTGATGTTGCTGTAGATATTCAACAAAAGTTTTTTGAAATTTATCAAGCAGGACAAGAAAAAGCAGATGAAACAGAAGAATAATTCTAATCTTCAGGATAAAAAAGATAAACTTGACTGGCAAAATTTTAACTTTTTAGAAAATCTGCTAGTGTTCTGTACAGTACCAGGAAGAATTGTTCCTAAAGAAAGTGGAGTACATTTTAGAATAACGTTAGATTCTCAAAATAAATCTCTATGTATTTTATTTGAAATAGATAGAAGAAATGATCCTCTAATCAAAAATCAAGCATTAAAGCGTCCAGATTATATGTCTCTTTATATTGATTCTAATTCTTGTATTTGTACTATTATTGAAATGAAAGGAAAGAATCACAACTCCTTAGAAAATGGAATTGAACAAATTTTACAATTGAAAGAAATTTTACAAAATGAAATATCTGATCATTTACCAACTAAATTCAAAATTAAATGTCAAGGAATTTTATTAACTCCCTACAATTCACAAATTCCATTTAAAAAAATAGCGGAGTTAGCTGCAAATGGTTTTATTATTTTACCTATTCAATATGATCATAAAGCTGAATTATATCCTTATGTTTCCAAGCTAAATAAGATAACAGATAAATATAATCATCAAGAAATTACTGAATCAATGGCTTTATTGATTGAAGAGATTTTAACAAAAAAAGCATTACCAAAACGTATAGAAGATGACTATTATTCCAGAAATTTTGTAATTAAGAGGGATAGAAAAGGGATTTATATTAATTATTTATTACCAGATGAAACAGATTATATAACTTTATTATCGAATACGAAATTTACCGAAGTTAATATAGAAGAAAATGAATATCAGCAAAAGATCAAAGATGAATTAGAATTACTTAATCTGATAAATAGATTAGCAATAAAGTTTTCAAATAGGCAAATATTAGAGTCTAATAACTAACTTATCTATTAGACAATCAAATAAGTAATGGTGGGTTACGCAGTGGCTAACCCACCCTACAATAGAAAGAATATTTGCTGTTATGAAAACTTACTTGTTAGGTTGAGGAGTCATCCGCAAATAAGGTTTAATTTCTTGATAGCCTTTGGGAAACTTTTCCTTGAGGACTTCAGGATCTTTCAAAGATGGTACAATCACTACATCTTCACCATCTTTCCAGTCTGCGGGGGTAGCAACACTGTAATTATCAGTTAATTGCAAAGAATCAATGACGCGCAAAATTTCATCAAAATTGCGTCCCGTGCTGGGAGGATAAGTAAAAGAAAGACGGAGTTTTTTATTGTTATCAATCACAAACACAGAACGGACTGTAACAGTAGCCGCTGCGTTAGGGTGAATCATATCATAAAGTTCGGAAACTTTACGATCTGGGTCTGCCAAAATTGGGTAATTCAGGGTGGTGCTTTGGGTTTCTTCAATATCTCCCACCCAACCCTTGTGAGATTCTACATCATCGACGCTCAACGCGATCGCTTTCACGTTGCGTTTGTCAAATTCTGGTTTGAGTTTCGCAACAGTTCCTAGTTCGGTGGTGCAAACTGGTGTAAAATCAGCAGGATGAGAAAATAGCACTACCCAACTATCACCAGCCCACGCGTAAAAGTCAATTTCCCCATGGGTAGAGGCTTGAGTAAAGTTAGGTACTGTATCACCAAGACGAAGAGTCATAGAAGATTCCCTGTGTTCTCAAAAGATATCTAAATTATACCGTGACAGTATAGCACAAAAGACCGATTATCCTATCGGTATGTCGTGGTTTGTAACAAAATTTTAAGTTTGTTGTTTCTGAACTTTTAAGCCAGGTGTTGTTGGACTTGGGAAACTAATTCATTTGTCCAATGGTTAACAAGTTCAGCATTAGCGGCTTCTACCATGACTCTAATTACCGGTTCGGTCCCAGAGGCACGGACGAGGACTCTACCATTATCACCCATGGCGGCTTCGGCTTTTGCGATCGCTTGTTGTACGGGTTGACAATTTTCCCATCCTAGTCGCCGTTCACGATCTAATACTCGCACATTTCGTAATATTTGGGGATAGGTTTGGAAACTTTGATCTACCATTTCTGCTAAGGACTTATTCGCTTCTTTCACCACTGCTGCAATATGTAGCGCTGTTAATAAGCCATCTCCAGTCATAGCATAATGACTACAAACAATGTGACCTGATTGTTCTCCTCCTAACATTCCTCCAGTTTTCCGCATTTCCGCTTGAACGTATTGATCACCTACTGCGGTGCGAATTAATTTACCCCCTATCTGTTGCCAAGCTCTTTCAAAGCCCAAATTGGCCATGACCGTGGAAATTATCAGGTTATCTGGTAGTTGTTGCTTTTGTTGTAAATGACGACCCCAAAGGTAAAGAATATAATCACCATTCACTGATCTGCCCGTATTATCCACAGCGAGAACCCGATCTGCATCGCCGTCAAAAGCAAAGCCTAAATCCGCTTGATGGGCTTTAACAGCGGCTTGGAGAATATCTAGGTGAGTAGAACCACAATTAACATTAATGCGATCGCCATTTGCTTCATTATGTAAACAAATTACCTCCGCACCCATTTCCGTAAATACCGCTGGTGCTAAACCTACCGCCGCCCCCCAAGCTAAATCTAAAACAATCTTCATCCCTTGCAGATTCGGTCCCGACTGTAAAGGTGCTTGTATAGCTTGACTATAATCCTTGATTAACTCCGCACGGTAATAATGTCTACCGCAATTATTTATACTAAAATCCAGGGATAATTTACCACGTAATCCCGCCTCAATTTCCATTTGTACGGCTTGGGGTAACTTACCACCATCTGCATTAAATATTTTAATTCCATTGTCTTCTGGTGGATTGTGGCTGGCGGAAATCATGATTCCACCAATGGCGTTAGTGGTGCTGGCCAGATAGGCTACACAAGGGGTAGGACATAATCCCAAATACCACACTTCTAACCCTGCTGCGGTTAAGCCAGCACTCAAGGCCATGGCTAACATATCACTAGAGTTACGGGAATCTTGTCCCAGAATAATCGGTCCTGGATAGGTAGCATGACTACTTAAAACCATACCTGCCCAAAAACCCACTTGTAAGGCTAAGGGCGCGTTTAGCAGTTCTCCCACCTGACCACGAATACCGTCTGTACCGAATAAAGCATTAGCTGGTAACGGTATGGAATTTAACATCCAACTATTTTCTACCTTTGTCACCAATTCGGAAATACAGCCTTGAGTCTGAACCATTGATGAAACCATAAGTTTAAGAACCCCAGATAATTACACAGGAGAATAGCATTTTTTTTGATCATTCTCGACCCTGGTGAAACAAGATGTTGTTTCCTTGCTTAATGATTTTTAATATAAATTCTCATCAAATAGTTCTAATCTAACCTTTTAATGGGATTTTTTGACCCTTATGTTCAGAAAACTCCAGAAGTTAATTTTTTTACAGTTGAGAATTTTAATATGAGCAGCAATTTAGCAAGCAAATTACGTGTAGGGACAAAGAAAGCACATACAATGGCAGAAAATGTGGGTTTTGTCAAGTGTTTTTTGAAAGGAGTTGTGGAAAAAAACTCCTACCGCAAGTTGGTTGCTAACTTTTACTTTATTTACTCAGCCATGGAAGAGGAGATGGAAAAACACAAACATCACCCGGTGTTGAGTAAAATTTACTTTCCCCAACTTAACCGCAAGCAGACCCTAGAACAGGATTTAACTTACTACTATGGCAAACTTTGGCGGGAACAAATTAAATTGTCCCCTGCGGGTGCGGCCTATGTCAACCGTATTCGGGAAATTTCTGCTACCGAACCAGAATTATTAATTGCTCATTCCTATACCCGTTATCTAGGTGATTTATCGGGGGGACAAATTCTCAAAGGTATTGCTCAAACTGCGATGAAATTGGGTGAAGGGGAAGGGACAGCCTTTTATGAATTTGCAGATATTAGCGACGAGAAAGCATTTAAAGCGGAATATCGGCAAAATTTGGATGCTATGCCCATTGATGATACCACAGGCGATCGCATTGTAGAAGAAGCAAATGCCGCCTTTGGTGTGAACATGAAGATGTTCCAAGAATTGGAAGGTAATTTAATTAAATCCATTGGGATCATGGTTTACAACACCTTAACCCGAAAACGGACAAAAGGTAGCACTGAATTGGTAACTGCTGAGTAATGAGTTAAGAAATATTAACTTTTCTCAACTCATCTCAACTCATCTCAACTTAAAATAACTGGGGGTAATTTCCCTGTGATTGTTTTTATGTGCATGAAAGCAACCAGAGGGAGATTACCCCAATTTAGAATCATCAAATTCGAGAACAATTTGTGAATGGTGAAAAATATTCAGTTACCATCACCGAAGATGGTATTTTTTTAAAAAAAGCTGCTAAATTTGATTGGAATGAATTAAGGAAAAGAAGAGAAGCAGTAAATGATCCTCATCCTTTGACAACAGAAGAGATTTGTAAAATTGTGCGAGAAGTTCGCAGGGAAAATAACCAATAATGTATTAACTAACAGCAAAGTTTGTATATGGTCTGATTTTAGGATGACGAAAACCAAGTACAATATCCTGTGCAGGAACACCTGCTGCTATAAAATCATTAGCAATACCTTCCTCTGTATCATCATATTGAATCCAAATTTTATGATCAATCAAATCTACATGAATTGGTGTGGTATGTAGATATTGATCATCGTTCCAACCAATATCTAAAACTAGATAACGTTCATGTTCATCATCAAATAAAACTTGGGAGTTATAACCATCAGGTATAGAAGCGCGATATTCGGCGGTTTCTGTTAATATGCTTTTGATGATTTCTTGATATTTTAATTTGGTATCCATTGTACTATCTCCTCATTTTTATCATCAAATACAATATAATAGTGGGGATTTTTAGTAAAAAACAATACGTTAATTATATACCGTAATTATTTGTAGTCAATTCAAAGCTATTAATGTTCTAATAGTTACATTTATAGAGACTAGTAGAAATATTCTATATTGACATTGATACTATATATGATATCATATTTATAAGCAAAATAAACGGAGAGGTAAACAAAATATGAAAATAAAAAGGAAATTAATTTATGAGTCAGCTAGAAAAACTAATTCAGTTATTTCTCTCTCAACCTGTTGAAGTAAGATTTGAAGACGTAAGACGTATATTAACAGCATTTGGTTTTGAAGAAGTTCGATCTAAAGGAAGTCATCACACTTTCCGTCATGAGGATGGACGGATACAAATTGTACCCAAAAAAGAGGGGCAAAAAGTAAAAGGAATTTATATTAAGCAGATTGTAAAACTGCTCAGATTAGAGGAGTAGTATGTCTAAGAAAAATAAATCTGAACGTGAGTCACTGGAATTTTACTTGAATTTGAAATATCCAGTTACACTTTACCCTGATCCTGATGGGGGATATGTAGCAGAAATTAAAGACCTTCCTGGATGTATGACTCAGGGAGAAACAACAGATGAAACGTTATTTAATATTGAAGAAGCACGTAGTTTATGGATAGAAACAGCCTATGAATATGGGGATGAAATTCCCTTACCCTCAACTCAAGTTCAATACAGTGGTAAGGTTTTATTACGTATACCTCGATCATTGCATGAGAGATTAACAGAAAATGCAGAGAAAGAAGGAGTTAGTCTTAATCAATATCTTGTGTTTTTGTTAAGTGAAAGAAATGCTATTAAGTCTTTAAGCATGGTAAATGCTAAGTAGAAATGTTTTGATCTAAGTTAAAATTTTGGTGAAACTTTCACTTTCAAAAACTTGATGAATACTCATAGCGATCGCATTTTTGTGAAAACAAAGCGATCGCTATTTTGATTAAACTTAATGAAATTAGGTTAAAATCCGAATATTGGCAATTTTAGGTATAAAAACTAGATTATGGCAAATCCAGAGCATTTAGCAATACTGAAGCAAGGGGTAGAGGTTTGGAATAAGTGGAGAGATGAAAATCCAGATATAAGACCTGACCTGTTTAGGGCTGACCTGAGTGGGGCTGACCTGAGTTGGGCTAACCTGAGTGAAGCTAACCTGAGTTGGGCTAACCTGAAAGGAGCTAACCTGAAAGGAGCTAACCTGATTTGGGCTAACTTGATTGGGCTTGACCTGAGTATGGCCTACTTGGTTGGGGCTGACCTAAGTGCGGCTAACCTGAATATAGCCTACTTGACTGGGGCTAACCTGAGTGGGGCTGACCTGACTATCGCCTGCTTGCTTGGGGCTGACCTGAGTGGGGTTAATTTAACAGGTTCTCGTATAGGAGATTGGCATATTCATAGTGGAACAAACCTAGACAAAGTAATTTGTGAATATGTTTATCTTGATGATGAAAAAACAGAACGGCGACCTATCAACGGTAATTTTGCACCTGGAGAATTTGCCAGTTTATATAAAAAGATTATAGAAACTACAGATTTAATTATCAGCAAAACTCTTGAAAATGATAATACTGTTAATAAGCCAGAAAAAAATATTGATGTAGATAATACTTCTAATAACCAAGGAGTTCAATTTTATGCAAACTCAACAATTCACACTTGGGAAAACCTACGTTTCCGATCAAAAACAGAAATCAAAATTGCTGAAGCATTAGACCGAACTGGAGTTTTATTTGTCCCCAACTCCTTAGCACGACTTACCACACCCAAAGGTAGAGAAAACAAAGAAGCTGATTTTCTCATTTGTTATAACGGTAAATGGGGAGTTTTAGAAGTTGATGGACCATATCACACCGCAGAACGCAGAGTTGAAGAACAAGAAAGAGAACGCATTTTCAAGAAGAACGGTATTAAAGTTGTAGAAAGATTTGATGCCCAAAGATGTTATAACAATCCTGATGAAGTAGTGCAGGAATTTTTCAACATGATAGATATTGGATATTCTTAAAATAATCTGACCTCACCCCAACCCCTCTCCGACACGGAGAGGGGCTTTTAAACTAATAATTAGTAATATTAAATTAAGTATTTCAGCCAATACTTTTCAGTTAAAATAAATCTCTTTTTTAAAACAAACCACAGAGGCACAGAGAACACAGAGAAAAGGGCTTAATAAACTCTTTACAAAACTCTATTGGGATTTAAGCCTCTCCAATCATAAAAACTGCTCCTTTTCCCTCCCCTGTAGGGGAGGGTCAGGGAGGGGTGCGGGGAGAGGTTTGGAGAGGGGTTAGACAATATATGGTAAAATTGATTTCAAAACTACACACAAAACATGGCTACAAAGATCCCCGTTACCGTCATCACTGGCTTCTTAGGAAGCGGTAAAACCAGCATTATCCGTCACCTCCTCCAAAACAACCAAGGACGACGCATAGCAGTATTAGTCAACGAATTTGGTGAACTGGGAATAGACGGAGAATTATTAAAATCCTGTCAAATTTGCCCGGAAGATGAAGTACAAGAAACTCCAGAAAATACTAACATATTTGAACTGACAAACGGCTGTTTATGCTGCACCGTGCAAGAGGAATTTTACCCGACTATGCGGGAATTAATTAAACGCCGCGATAGTATTGATTATATTATCATTGAAACCTCTGGGTTGGCTTTACCGAAACCTTTAATTAAAGCCTTTCGTTGGCAAGAAATTCGCAATGCTGCTACAGTAGATGCAGTAATTACAGTAGTAGATTGTGCTGCGGTTGCTGCGGGAACTTTTGCTAGTGATTTAGATGCTATAGCCGCCCAAAGACAAGAAGATGATAGTCTAGAACATGAAACACCATTACAAGAATTGTTTGAAGATCAACTGGCTTGTGCTGATTTAGTGATTTTGAATAAAACTGATTTAGTTGATAGCCAAACTCAAGCGGAAGTTTTAGAATTAGTCAAGAAGGAATTACCGAGAGTTGTGAAAATTGTCGCTAGTGATTATGGTAAATTAGACCCATCTATCTTATTAGGATTTGCAGCCGCAGTTGAAGATAATTTAGATAATCGTCCTAGTCACCACGACACGGAGGAAGACCATGATCATGATGATGAAATTAACTCAACTCACGTGATTTTAAACCGGACTTTTGACCCGGAAAAGCTACAAGCAAGATTAGAAAAACTAGCACAGGAACAAGAAATTTACCGTATTAAAGGATTTGTAGCTGTTGCTAATAAACCCATGCGGTTAGTTATGCAAGGTGTAGGGAATAGATTTGATAAATTTTATGATCGTCCTTGGAAACTAGAAGAAGCAAAACAAACCAGTTTAGTTTTTATCGGTCGTAATTTACAATCTTCAGCAATAGAATCTCAATTAGTAACTTTGTAAGTCTCATTACTGTCACCTGTCAACTGTCAACTGTCACCTAATCTTATGAATACCACAGATTTGTTTAATGTTGCGAATGTTTTTGTTTTGCCTTTTTGGGCTTTGATGATTCTTTTACCTAACTGGAATGTCACCCGCAAGGTCATGGAATCTTATCTACCTTTTGTGGTTTTAGCTGCTGGGTATTTGTATTTATTTGTCACTAGCATTACTCCAGAAAATGCTGCTGCTTTATCAAATCCTCAATTAGCAGATATAGCCAAGTTTTTTAGTAATGAAACTGCTGCTGCTACAGGTTGGATTCATTTTTTAGTCATGGATTTATTTGTGGGAAGATGGATTTATTGGCAAGGACAAAAAACCGGCATTTGGACAATTCACTCGATAGCTTTGTGTTTATTTGCAGGTCCTTTAGGTGTACTTTCTCATATTTTCACCTATTGGATTTCTAAAGCTTTTTCTCAAGGTGCTGAGGGTGTAACAGAAGAAGAAAAAGTAGGGGTTTAGTTAAGTTCACTACTTGACAATCAATTTAAATCAATTTATTTAGATCCGAGACTTCTGAGAGAAGTCGGGGATCTATTTTTGTTTTTAACTCACAGCATATTCTGTATAAGGACGAATTTCCAAGGGATGAAAACCTAAAACAATTTGATCTTTAGGAATACCAGCATTAACTAAATCGTTAGCAATTCCATCTTCTGTTCCATCCCTTTGAATCCAAATTTTACTATTAATAATTTGTATATGGACAATACAAGCATGAACTCTCACACTTTTTTCCCAACCAGAAGTTATTAATAAATAATCTTTATCGTTTTTACCAATAATTAATTCTGTTTGCAATTCTCTGTGGTAATAAGGAATTGCTGCATATTCAGTTAATACTTCCTGGATAATTTGTTGATATTCATTTAGTCTATCCATTGTGTAATCTCCTGTTGGGTGGGATCAAAAATAAGTAGGTGGATTTTATGTTTTTTCAAAACTAGTGTACCAATAGGTTCAGAAAAAATTTCTTTATATGTTGATTCACGAATAGCTAAATATAATAAATATTCATTTGCACTTTCTTCTAATATGTCTGTATATAAAAGATATTGTCCTAGTGCATTTTGCAAATCAGCGATCGCCGATGGATTAATAAAACTTTTAATTTCTACAATAATTCTCCGTTCTGCTTTTTCAGCAATTAGTAATTTTTTTGCCCCTAAATCAACAAATAATTCTCTTAAACCCCACTTTAGTTTAAAGGGATCATCAGTAATTTTCCATCCATCTTTTTCTAAGGCGGTTTTAACTGTATTGTGATAAATATCTTTGGCTGGCATTTATAGTTAATCTCAAATCCAATTTATAGGGTTAAGACCCATGATATTATAATCATAATATTATAATCATAGGGTGAACCAAATCACCCTACATCATTAAAATCAAGTTAAGCAAGTCTCTCTATAATGGGCATCTAACCAACAACGCGGTAATTTTTCCCCAGAGGGAAATATTAATTCTTCCTTTTTATAAGTGTCCGTTTCCTGTTCTTCTTGTCCTTCTTGATCTTGGGCATGGACGATTTTAATAGTGGGGTCAAATAGTTCTTGAACATCAACTATTTTCACCAAATCGCGGCTATCTTTGATTTGTAAAAACATTTTGATCAACCTCCATTATTCAAATGTGTAAATCTGCCAATGGGAATGGTAAGAAAGTAAAGATTATATTTCCCGTTGATATTTTTCTAAGATATCCACTAAGGCTACTTGACATTGTAATGGTAATAAATCAATTAAAGATAGTTCCTTTCTCCCACCACCGACTTTGACGGTAATAGATTCTAAAACTGCAATTACTTGATCTTCATTGACAGCACAAGAAGTAATTAAAGGATACAACTTTTCAGCCACAATCTTATGCAATCTGGCATCGGATAAATAAAGATGCCATTTAGCAATATCTATATAAACACTTTCACCAATTTCTGCGGCTAGGGTTTCTAGTAATTCTGTGGTATTGATTTGAGCCATAAATACAATCTCATTGTTAGTAACATTGGTATATCTTAGCTTATTTCACATTATTACTCAAGTAGCTAGACTTGAGCTACTACCACAGGTGAGAATACCCTAGCTTAATTTTCATTCTTTAGGTAGATTTTGGTGGAGTTTGATCGTAATTAGCGATCGCACCAATGTAAATTAGATGCAGTATTAATACTCCTATCCAACCAATTGTTAACCCTGGTAGCCATTCCCAGGGAGTATTTTTCAAAATGTGGAAAAACCACAATCCCGAAGTCACAGTTGCACAAATACCGACATGAACAGCAAAATTCATGCGATCATCTAGTTTACGAAACTCTGGATCTTTGCGGTCTGGTTTGCGAGGCCAACGAGGGGGCATAAATATAAATGTTCTCTAAATGTTCTTGACAACAGTTAACACACCCTATCTATTGTAAGGTCTTGCGGGTGTAACTGATGAATTTATTTCGCACCAAGACGCAAAGGCGCAAAGAATCCAGAGATGGTAGTATGGGTTATGAAATCTGCACTGTTGACTCTGTATAACAACTTTCGCCAAATTCGCTGCCTCTAGCACTAGGTACTAAAGTCCAACCTGCTTTTAAGAGTTTTTGATAAGTAGCCCAACCCTTGGAACCGCGAGGAACGCGATGATCTGGAACTGAAATTTGAGGAAAAGCTGTATAAGGCCGCCAAGGTTGTCCAGATGCAGTTTGCAAGTACAAAATCTTTTCATCATCACCGTTAGACTTAGATAACCAGCACATTTGTCGAACCATGGTTAACTCCTTGATTGTTTAGCTGAAATATCACCAGGAGGTTAACTGCGGATATTCAGTAGTTTGGGAAATTACCACAAAGGTGTTTTTGATTCCCCATCTAAGTCCTCAGTTATACCAAATTGTGATTAAGTGTTATTGAGCCTGATGTTTAAGGCAGTAAAGATTATTTTGTCAAGTAAATTATTTAAGAAGGTAAACTCCTGTCAGCTGGTTTTATTAAAAGGGAAAGATGAACAAGAACAATGGTTTTTTTTGATTATTGATGTTTCCTGTTAATCAAATATTTTCAGCAAATATTTTTATCATGTTAGCCACGGTTGTTATAACTGTATGTATCTATAGTTACGATTTGCTAAAAATGAGCAAAAATTTATTGATAATGTTGACAACGCAATTCACGTGAGAGGCCAGAATGCCTATTTTACAGGAATGTAAAGGATTTAAGCCCTTTGCACATGATCCAACTTCACCGTTATGATTTAAGATGGGTATTGGATTTTATATATTCTTCTATTGACATAGATCAGCACAGATGATGAATCAACCAGTTGTTTGGGTAAATGGAGACTGTCTAAGTCCCTACAACCCCGCACTTCAAGAATATCCCCAAGCTCCAGCCCTTTGGGTTTGGGATGATGCTTTAATTACCAAGTGGCATATTGGATTAAAACGCCTCACGTTTATTTACGAATGTTTGCTAGAATTACCCGTAGAAATTCGCCGGGGGAATGTAGCAGCAGAAGTTTTAGCGTTTGCTCAAGAACATAATACTAATCATGTGGTGACTACAGATAGCCCCAGTCCCCTCTTTAGTGATATTTGTGATCAAATTGAAAAGTCTGCAAAATTGGAAGTTTTTGCTGTAGAACCGTTTTTTGAATATGATGGATATATTGATTTAAAGCGGTTTTCCCGGTATTGGAAAGTAGCAGAAAAATATGTTTTTGAGTAAAAATAAATGTAGTTTAAGTAGGTGAAGGGAAAAAAACGACATAAGTAACGAAAAGTAAAGTTGCCCAAAACCTGTTCCCTGTTCCCTGTTCCCTGTTCCCTGTTCCCTTGTCATAACGACAATTTTTAACGCCAACCTACTGATAGTGAATTTTGCAATGACAACCAAACTTACTGATGTTCAAAATCTCCTCTCAGATTTAATTTCCCGTTACTCTTCCCGTGTGGACTATTTGATGATTCGCTTAGAAGAATCCCAAGGAACAGATATTGTCTTACGTGGTGAGCAAGTGGAAACTCTCAGTGAGGGTATTTCTATTGGTGGCCAGATTCGTACTTGTTATAAAGGTGGCTGGGGATTAAGTAGTTTTAATAAATTAGCAACCATTGAAGACCGCATAGAAGAAGCCATCGTCGCAGCCCGGATAATTGGTGATGAAGAAACTATACTCGCACCTATTGATCCTGTCCAAGCAATATGTCAATTACCGATCTTGGGTACTGATCCCCGTCAAGTTTCGCTGAAGCAGAAAAAACAATTATGCGATCGCTATACGGAATTAATGAAAACATTAGATAGCCGTATTACTACTACTTCCGTCCGTTATAGTGACAGCAGCCAAAGAGTAATTATTATCACATCTGAAGGGACTTTCATTGACCAATCTTGGGTAGATATGGAAATGCGCTTTGCAGCCACAGCCAGGAATGGAGACACAGTACAAACCGGTAGAGAAACTACTGGTTCTCGCAAAGCCTACGAAGACCTAACTAATTTAGACAAACAAGTTAAAGCAGCAGCAGCAAGAGCCGTTACGTCTTTATCATTACCTTCAGTCAAAGGCAACACTTACACCGTAGTGATTGATCCCATTCTCACTGGTTTATTTGTTCATGAAGCCTTCGGACATCTTTCCGAAGCGGACATGGCCTATGAAAACCCGGATATTCTCGAAGTTATGACTTTAGGAAGACGTTTTGGACCCGAAGAACTGCAAATATTTGATGGTGCTGTACCCGAAGGACATCGCGGTAGTTATTTTTACGACGATGAAGGTACACCCGCAACGACTACCCAGTTAATTCAGGATGGTATATTAGTTGGTAGACTGCATTCCCGTGAAACTGCTGGTAAATTAGAGGAGCAACCCACGGGTAATGCTCGTTGTCTCAATTATCACTTTTCACCCATTGTCAGAATGACAAATACCTGGATTGAACGCGGGAAAACCCCAGTCCCCGACTTATTTACTGATATCAAAGAAGGAGTTTATGCCCAAAATTGGTTAGGTGGAATGACGAATGGGGAAATGTTCACTTTCACTGCTGGGGAAGCTTGGATGATTAGAAACGGGAAAATTGCTGAACCCGTAAAAGATGTTACCCTTTCCGGTAACGTCTTCCAAACCCTCGCAGATATAGAAGCCATTGGTGATGATTTTTACTGGGATGAATCCGGGGGTTGTGGTAAAGGTGGACAAAATGGTTTACCAGTGGGTTGCGGTGGTCCGAGTTTGCGAATTAAGGATGTTGTAGTGGGGGGAGAAAGTTAAATTTTGTTTCGCGCAATCTCTTTTAGATATCCCGCAGGGGTAGTCGCTAAGGAGAAAAGACGCAAAGGAAAATAAGGGGTTTTTAAATACCCTTTTTTATCACCATATCTATTTGTTGTAAAAGGGATTCTAAATTAGAAGAATTATCTAAATTTACGTCAGCACGGGCGATTTTTTCAGCAATGGGTAATTGACTATTAATTCTTGCTGCTGCTTGTTCTGCTGTTAAATTATTTCTTGCCATTAATCTTTCTAGTTGTTGTTGTTCAGAACAAGATACAACCCAAATTTGATTAACTAAGCTCTCTAAATTGGCTTCAAATAAGAGAGGAATGACTAAAATTAAAGTATTTGCAGATGATTCCTTAATAGCTTGATCAAAGCAATTTCTAACATAAGGATGAATTAAACTTTCTACCCAATGACGTTCTTGGGGAAGATTAAAAATAATTTCTCCTAATTTTCCTCGATTTAAATTACCATCATTTAATATAATATCTTTACCATATTTTCCTACAATTTTTGATAGAAGAGGAGAACCAAGAGACACAGCATCTCTCGCATAAATATCTGCATCTAAAATCGGTAAATTGTAAACCGTAGCCAAATAATGAGCAACTGTACTTTTACCCGTCGCAATACCACCAGTTAAACCAATTAAATTTTTATTCATTAGTGATTAAATACATCCCTCTGTGATCTCTGTGCCTCTGTGGTTCGTGATTCTTTGATTACATACTTAATAATAGCATTTGTTAAACCTTCTAAAGTATATTCTTCCGCTTCAATATCCACTCTGCCAAAGATAGAATGACAAGTTTTTGAAGTTTGAGGACCAATGGAAGCTATAGAAACCCTGGCTAAAATTTCCGGGTTGTAGGTAAAAATAGGTGCTGTTAATTGGGAGAAAAATAGCACAGTTTTAGAACTCGCAAAAGTAATGATATCTATGGTATTATTAACTAAAGCATATTCAGCCGCAGTTGGCATATTTTGAGGACAGCAAGATTCATAAGCGGGAACTTCAATTACTTCCGCACCTTTGGCCGTTAATTCTTTAACCAACACCTCTCTGCCACCACTTTCAACCCTAGGAAATAATATCTTTTTACCTGTTAGCAATTCAGGAAAATTTTCCACTAAAGAATCAGCAACAAAGTCAGGAGGAATAAAATCCGCTTGTATATTTTGTTTTTGCAAACTTTGGGCTGTTTTTTCACCAACAACAGCAATTTTTACCCCAGATAAAGCATCTTGATTTTGACCAGATTTTGCTAATCTTTGAAAAAAGTATTCTACCCCATTACTAGAGGTGAGAATTAGCCAATTGAAAGTTGATAAATGTAAAATTGCCTGATCTAAAGCTTCCCAACTACTAGGAGGTCCAATTTCCAAAGTTGGCATTTCTATTACTTTAGCACCTGCGGAGGTTAAGCGATCGCTAAATTGATTTGATTGACCGACGGAACGGGTAACTAAGATGGTTTTACCAGCGAGGGGGGAAAGATTGTAATTCACGGTTGTTGCATTAATAATTTTTGGTTTCGCGCAAAGACGCAAAGGAGCAAAGACGCAAAGAGGAGATTTTTTTAGATTATAGTTAGATTACAAGTAATCGCGTAATCTCACAACTTCACCAATAACTATAACTGCGGGAGAGAGAGATAAACCAGCGGTTTGCTGGAGAATATTTTCCAGTTCTCCTGTCCAGATTTGTTGGTTTGGTGTCCCAGCCCAACGGATAATAGCAATGGGTGTAGAATAGGATTTTCCATATTTTATCATTTGATGGATTATTTCTGGTAAATTTTTTCCTCCCATCAAAATTACTAAGGTTTCCAAGCTTGCTAATGCTTCCCAGTTTAAAGTATCTGGTTCATGGGCTGTACAGACTGCAAAACAACGACTAAGAACGTTATCTGTGAGGGGAATTCCCGCTAATAATGGTGCTGCTAATGCCGAAGAGATTCCGGGAATGAGTTCAAAATCACAACCGGCTGTTTTTAAAGCTGCAATTTCTAAAAGACAGCGACCAAATATAAAAGGATCTCCTGATTTTAGTCTAATAACTTGTTTACCTTCTAAACAATATTTTACCAGTAAATCGTTAATTTCAGTTTGGGAAGTGCTAGGTTGACCACCGCGTTTACCAACATCTATTTTTAGACAATTACCAGGGACACAATCTAATAATTGACTATCAACTAAAGCATCATAGACTAATACTTGAGCAGTTTGTAAAAGACGATAGGCTTTAACTGTTAAATAGGCCACATCTCCAGGTCCAGCACCAACAAGATAGACTTTACCCATTTTTATAATCATGTTTAGTAATTACTCCTAAATAAAGGTTGTTTTATTATAATAAAGTAACTCAAACATGATATAATCCTTATCAGGTCTTTACAAGACTACACCACAGTTATTCGTCCTGATCACAATGGTACTTGTGTTGCTTATATCCCATCCCCACTAAGTATCATAGATTACTTAATAGTAAAAATATAAATAATGGCTAAAGACAAATTTCACGATGTTGTCAAAAATGCTTTAATTAAAGAAGGATGGACAATTACAAATGATCCATTATTTATTCAATTTGGAGGAGTAGATTTATATGTTGATTTGGGTGCAGAAAAAATGCTTGCAGCCCAAAAAGACAATGAAAAAATAGCTGTTGAGATCAAAATTTTTCTTGGTGATTCCACAATTTCTGACTTTCATCAAGCTCTTGGACAACTGCTGAATTATCGCTTAATTTTACGACGGCAAGAACCAGAAAGAATTTTATATTTAGCTGTCCCATTTGATATTTATGAAAGTTTTTTCAAGCTAGAATTTACTCAGATAGCTATTATTGATTATCAGTTAAAAATTATTGTTTATAATATTGACGAGGAGGTAATATCTCAATGGATAAATTAGAAAAGTATCGGCATTATATTGAAAGTATTCTCAAAGAATATAGTCAATATAAACCATCCTATGGAGATGTAGAATTACAGGTAATTATTGATAAAGAACATAATCATTATCAATTAATGACTGTGGGATGGAATGGAGAAAAACGCATTCATGGAATCATGCTACATATTGATATTAAAGATGGTAAAATTTGGATACAACACAATGGAACTGAAAGAAGAATTGCTCAAGATTTATTAGAATTAGGAGTACCAAAACAAGATATTGTTTTAGCATTTCATTCACCAACCAGAAGAAAATATAGTGATTTTGCGGTGAATTAATTAGGTTTGGGGTAAAAATGGAAAATATTGTATAATTATACTCAAACGATTAGCCCCAACGAGTATCTATGAGTCAATGTCTTAACCCCGACTGTCTACAGCGAAATCCACCGGACACGATATTTTGTCAACGTTGTGGAAGTAAACTAATATTGCAAGAACGATATCGTAGTGTGCGGGTAATTGGTGAAGGTGGCTTTGGGAGAACCTTTTTAGCAGTAGACAAACAAAGATTAGATACTCCCTGTGTAATTAAGCAATTTTTACCCCAACAGTCGGGAAGTGCGGCTTTAGAAAAAGCGACAGAGTTATTTAAACAAGAAGCTTTTCGACTGCGAGATTTAGGGAAACATTCACATATTCCTGATTTACTCGCATTCTTTCCCCAAGAAGGAAGACTATATTTAATTCAGGAATTTATCGAAGGTAAAAATCTCTTAGATGAATTACAACAAAAAGGAAAATTCAGCGAGTCAGAAGTTAAACAGATATTAGTTGAATTATTACCTATTTTACAATTTGTCCATGATAATAAAGTCATTCACCGAGATATTAAACCAGAAAATATTATTAAAAGTTCCCAAACTGATGCTTTATTCCTAATTGATTTTGGAGTTTCTAAAGAAGTTGGGGGAACTGTTCTGACTAGAGTGGGAACGATTACGGGAACGCCGGGATATGCACCACCAGAACAATTTCGCGGGATGGTTTTTCCCAATAGTGATCTTTATAGTTTGGCTGTAACTTGTATTCGTTTATTAACAGGATATTTTCCCAAAGCTGACGGTGATGATTTACTATTTGATTCCATGAGAATGCAGTGGATATGGAAACAATATGTTTCTGTGAGTCAGGAGTTGGAAATAGTTTTAGATAAAATGTTGCAGGATTTACCGATTAATCGGTTTCAATCAGCATACGAGGTTTTATCAGCATTGCAAATACAACAAATTCCACCGACAATTATCGCCCCACAACTACCAGTTTCTCCTAATTCCTACCAGCAATTTTTACAATTTATTTCTCCACCAGTAAAACCACCAGTTTATCCTCACCAAAATGAAAATCTAGGAAATGGTGTAGTTTTAGAAATGGTGGCAATACCTGGGGGAAAATTCCTCATGGGTTCACCAGAAGGAGTAGGATATGATAGGGAAAGACCCCAACATCAAGTTACCATTCAACCATTTTACATGGGAAAATACCCTGTTACTCAAGCCCAATGGGAAAGGGTAGCATATTTACCCAAGGTGAAAATTGATTTAAGGTCTAAACCCTCACACTTCCAAGGTGCAAATCTTCCAGTTGAAAATGTATCATGGCATGACGCACAGGAATTTTGTGTTAGACTAAGTAAAGCTACAGGTAAATTATATCGCTTACCCAGTGAAGCAGAATGGGAATATGCTTGTAGAGCTAATACCACAACTCCCTACTACTTCGGTGATACCATTACCACCGATTTAGTCAATCATCGTAATAAGTATGGACAAACCACAGAAGTAGGAAAATTTCCCCCTAATGCTTTTGGTTTGTATGATATGCACGGAAATGTCTGGGAGTGGTGTGAAGACGGTTGGCATGAAAACTATATAAACGCGCCTATTTGGCCTAATAGTAGTATTGCTTGGATGAGTAACAATAACAACCGTGTGCTGCGTGGTGGTCAGTGGTATCTTAATCCTTCTTATTGCCGTTCGGCCAGTCGCAGCTACAATAGTGGAGACCGCAGGAACAAAGACAACGGTTTTCGGTTGGTAGTTTCTGGTGCAGGGATTCTTTAATTTTTTACACTTTCAAATATTTTTAATAAGTAGGTTGGGTTGACACCAGGAAACCCAACATTTCCTATAATTACAGCAGTTCCCGGTATTATGAAGTACAGATATTAATGATAAAACTCTTGTGGTGCGGGCATACTTCGACCAAACTCAGTACAAGTCTTGCCCGCACAAAGTGTACTTCACTCAAAGCTACTTGCTGTATTATATTTTGAGGTTATGTTATTTTAAATTTATATCCATAATTGAAAAAGACAATGCGTAAACAAACTATTCAATACACATCACCATTAGATGCTTTAGTTGCGGTTGCAAAACGATTAAGTATCTGTGAAAACCAACAAAAAATGGATTCTGAAGAATTTTTTTACCAATATAATCAAGGTATATTATCAGATGATGCCCTATTTATAGAATGGGCAAATGATTACCGTCATTACCTTGCTTTACGTCAGGAACTAGATCAAAGATTTAACTATGCTGCCTAATATTCTATCTGATGACTTCAATCAAGTTGAGCAGGTAGTTCTTATGTACAGTAATGTTTATGTCGAACGTTACGAAGAGGAAATTTTAACTCCCAACCGAGCTAATATCAAAATTCGATTGCGTTTCCATCAAACACATTTGCTAGAAATAAACGAAGCTATCGTAGTCGCAAACAATCAATTACAATTTCTCGATTACCGTTACCATTTTCAAAACGAACATAATTACCTAATTTTTCGTTATGATAGCACCCCTCACTTTCTTAATCTACCAAACTTTCCCTATCATAAACATTTACCAGATGATGTGATTGCTGCGGATAAACCTGAAATCTCTCAAGTTCTAAAAGAAGCAAATGGACTATTAAGTAGGTAGGCGGGAAAATTTATAACTATGTAACAAAACCTTAATCATAGGATCTGCGGAAGATAGGTTAAAAAGGAGATTATTTATAGAAAATTAGTTTTATAGAAAATTAGTTATTTATAGTGAATTTAGGAGGGTGAAAAATGCCCTTATCTCAGTTGAAACAATGGTCTGGATATGCTTTGGGTGTTTGCATTGCATTCAACGTCCTTGTCCAACAAAATGTTGAGGCAACTCAACTAATTCCGTTAGTTCAAAAGTATTCAAAAATCCGATAGCGGAGCGTGGCGTTAGCCATAATTACCGATTGTGACACCTGGGGGTGCGGAATGTGGGTTATACTGTTCATAGGGTCTAGCCGGGATACGCGCAAAATGGGACACGATGCAAAGATTTGTAAAGATACTTGCTTTATAGTTGGACTTAAGATACAATTGGAAAATTTTATCGTTGAAGCTAGATAGATGAGATAGTGTATAAATTGTATGGATTAATAGAAGAAGAGATTCAGATAATTGAAGAAAGTGGAAAACGATGAGTAAAAACTACTTAATTTATGCTGATATTTGTTGTTTATGTCGTTCCTTAGATGACTTACAACAGTCTAGGATTAAATTAGAAGCAGAAGCTATGCTCTCCATTTTAGAACAATGCGAGCAAAAAAAATGGACATTAGTAAACAGCGATGCACTGCAATTTGAACTAGCGAAAAATTCAGACCTCTTCAAAAAAGAACAACTAGAAGCTATCCTATCCATTGCTACTAATTATCTGCAAACAAATGACATAATAGAATCATTAGCCTCAGACTTAGTTAAACTGGGATTTAAACTTTATGATGCTTTACACTTAGCTTTTAGTCAAACCTATAATCTGGATATATTTTTAACCACTGATGACAGATTATTAAGAAAAGCTAAAAAGTATCCAGATTTGATTACCATTAAAGTAGAAAACCCCGTTGTTCGGTTAATGAACATTTTACAGGAGGAAGCAGATGAAACTAACAGAAATTAGACAACAAGGATATCAAGCATTAATTGAATCCTTGGGAGTTGTAGGAATGTTACGCTTTATTCAACAATTTGAAGTAGGTTATGGAGATTACACTACTGAAAAATATCAATTAGAAGAACCAACCATAGAAGATTTTCAACAATTTGTGAGAGGGGATAATAAGGAAGTAAATAAATAAAGGGAAAGGGATGGTTTAATTTTTAATGTTTTTGATAGCTTTTTTGATTTTATCTGAGAGGATGTTTTAAAAGTGGGAGGCTGAGGTTATGTTATTTTAAATTTATATCCATAATTGAAAAAGACAATGCGTAAACAAACTATTCAATACACATCACCATTAGATGCTTTAGTTGCGGTTGCAAAACGGTTGAGTATCTATGAAAACCAACAAAAAATGGATTCTGAAGAATTTTTTTACCAATATAATCCCGGAAGATAGGATATAAAGATGCAATAAATATTCTTAACCATTAGCGATTCCTATGTCTCACTGAAGGCGATCGCCTCCGTTCCCAAACGTTTTAATACCTGTAACACACTATAAAGCTCATTATCAGGATTTACCAAAGAAAACAAGCGTGAATTAGCATATTTATGTTCCAATACCTTTAAAAATAAAAACTCATTACCATTGGTAATCATGCCAAAGGTTGGTAGCACAGTTTCCTGATTACCCAACATATAAGCCAAAGCTTGAGGAATTGCGCGTGTCACCGCAAAATCACTCCGTTTTGATTCAATTACCAACAACCAAAGCCGATTTTTTAACACCAAAACATCAATCCGCCCCCGAATAATCGTTCCTTCATCCTCCATTTCTAAAGCCACACCCGTTTCTGTTTCAATCCTAAACGGTTTATGATAAAAACCAGCTAAATCTAACAAGGGCGCAAGTACCACCATCTTCACTGTATTTTCTAGCATTGGGGGATCATCCATCAATTCTAAAAAATTAGCCTTCACCCGATCTAATAAATGTTGCTCTTCTTTGTTCAAAGCCTCAAGCCCATCCAACCACTCAGGAAAAAAAGTAGCATCTTGAACGATTTGAATGCCAAAATTTTGCTTTAATTCCCGTAGCGTCACATCCTTGGCCGCAATAGACTGAAGCATTTTGATATTTCTCCTGACGAAATTTCAAGCTCAAATCATAGTATAATAGGACTTACGCAAGATTCATGGAATAACGAACCACAGAGGCACAGAGGTCACGGAGAAATGAGGATTTGAGAGATATTTTGCGTAAGTCCTGTATAAATCAAATCAACTGTAATAATCCTAAAAATCATAATATGGCTACGCCACGCTTTGCTATCAGATATTTTTAGCCATCATTTTATCTAACAAAACACTAACCTTTTTCGCTCTTTCTGGTTGACGCTGTTTTTGCAATAACTCTTTTGCTGTGACTAAATTAGCTTTTGCTGCTGCTTCCTGTTGTTCCTGCATGAGAATATTTGCTAAACGTAAATAAGCATCAGGATTTTTAGGACTGCTATCAATTACTTCACAAAATAACGCTTTGGCTGCGGCAATTTGTCCCTTTTGATTTAAAATATCTCCTAACAACAAACGTACCATGTCATTGGTAGAATTGATAGCAATAACTTTTCTCAAAGCTATTTCGGCATTTTCAAAATCTTTGGCTTGATAAAAATTGATACCTTGCTGAAATAAATTAGAAGTAATCAATGTTTTGATACTCAAATAACCAAGAATAGCCAGACCAACAATGACTACAAAAATTGCGAAAATATTAGATGAATTAGATGAAATAGAAAATGTTTCTAACATGATTTTAAGCTAAATTTTAAGCTAATAAACAAGAGACGGGAAAAAGTAGATATTCAATGAAAAACAATTTCCAGATAAATTGATAGAAATTAGTAATGGCTTTTTTGTCTTGTAAATCAACTCCTGCACCTTGCCACCATAAAACAATTAAAGTTAATGTATGGGTAATTACAACAAAAATAGTATTAACTTCCGCAAGCTGAAATAATCCTACTAAAATCATGCCTCCATAACAGATAGTTAATACCCAAAGAGCCAGATTAAATACTTTTTGTTGTCCAAGTTGGAGGGTAAAAGTTGTGATATTATAAACCCTATCTCCTTCCATATCAGGAATATCTTTGAAAATTGCGATCGCAAATGTAAATACCAAGATAAAAACAGTTAAAGCCCAAACTGCACTGGGAATACCTTGGCTTCTTTGCAATACCCAGCTAAAATGCAAAAACAAACCTAAATTAACAATCGTTCCCCGCACGGAAAAAATACATAAAGCAGCCCAAAAAGGAAACTGTTTTAACCGAATTGGTGGTAAAGAATAAGCCGTACCAATTGCTAAACTTATTGTTACCATTCCCATTAAAAAAGGTCCAGTTAGCCATGCTACAGCCAAAGCCAAAATACCAGTAATAATAACAATTAATTGTCCTTGTCCTCTCGTAAATTCTCCCGCAGCTAAAGGTAAATCAGGTTTATTGATTTTATCAATATCAATATCTTCCAATTGATTCAAACCAACAATATAAATATTACCACTTATACAAGCAATCCATGTTGCTAAAATTTGCCCAATATGCAAACCAGAAAAACTTGTAGAAGTAACACCCAGGGTAATTAAATATAAACCCAAAACACTCAAACTTGTTCCCATAATCGTATGAGGACGGGAAAATTTCCAAAAAGAATAAAACCAACTTTTTGGAGAAACAGCAGAACTTTGTTGATAAAATTGATTCATTTTTTGCTCTTTTTTATTTGCACCATCTGAAAGAATTGGACTTACTTTGTCCCGCGTAATAAACCAAAGCGAACTAACCCAGTTTCATAACCTCGACGCATTAACCCTAAAGATAATGCTCCTTGAATTGTACTCCAACCCGCCATTAATAAACCGATAAATGCTTGGGGCGTGAAAGCTGAATCAATTACTACATTCCAAAAAGGTGCAACTGCGGTTGACCAATCAGCAGTGCGAATATTATTTAATGGTAATTGCCAAGCGATCGCTTCATACTCCGCTAAAGACATTACATAAGGTAAACAATAGACCCTATAAATGTCCTCTAAGTGCTTTTGTTCATCCGCTGTCAGTGCTGACTTATCCGTATTCCGATGACACCATGTCACCATAATCAAAGTCCCACCGGGTTTTAACACGCGATAGCACTCTTGCAAAAACTTAGTTTTATCCGGCATATGTTCACCGCTTTCCAGTGACCAGACCAAATCAAAAGAATCGTCATCAAAGGGCATTTCCTGGGCATTGGCCACCATGAATCTAGTCTTTTGACTCAAATTCATTGCCAAAGACCTTTCCATGGCTCTAGCGGCTTGTACAGGACTCAATGTAATTCCCGTGGCATTTGCCCCAAACTTTTCAGCCAAGTATAAAGAACTACCACCAATTCCACAACCCACATCAAGGATATTTTTAGCACCGTGAACATCTGCCCATTTTAGCAGTTCTTCAATTAAATCAATTTGTGCTTGACGGCGTTCTTTCACCTGTTTACCATCTACACCATAATAACCGTGGTGCATATGTTCACCCCAAATCTGCTCCCACAACCCGGAGGAAGCGTCGTAAAATTCCTGAATTTGTTTGTAAAGTATTTGACTCATTATTTGATAAATAAAGATAACATAAGAAACTGAAAAGAAAAAACTTATTCTTAGGCTACCATCTATGTTTTTAATTAGATAGGGATATTTTTGCCTGGGAGTAACTGATCAATTCTACCTTGCGAATCTCAAAAATAACCTAAATGCACAAATTTTCTTGATTTTTAATTGATTTTTAATTGATTTTTAATTATTTATGACCGTTGCTCGGACAATTTGTTTAGGGTTTATCGCTGTCATTCTCTTGGGAACAATTCTCTTAACCTTGCCTTTTTCTACTGGTAACGGGAATTGGAATGATCCCATTGTGGCATTATTTACTTCAACTTCCGCAGTTTGTGTTACAGGTTTAGCTGTGGTAGACACTGGTACTGATTTTTCCTTTTTAGGTCAATTGTTTATTGCTCTTTTAGCCCAAATTGGTGGTTTGGGTTATATGACAACTACCACATTTTTGATGTTATTAATAGGCAGAAAATTTGATTTGCGACAAAAAGTAGCAATTCAACAAGCTTTAGATCGTCCAGGGATGAGTGGAAGCACTCAAATTATCCGTTCCATTATTGCAACTACCCTATTATTTGAACTTACGGGAGTATTGCTACTAATGATAGCCTTTGTCCCGGAAAAAGGTTGGCAAGAAGGAACTTGGTTAGCAATTTTTCATAGTGTTAGTGCTTGGAATAATGCTGGCTTTAGTCTATTTAAAGACAATTTAATCAGTTATCAATCTTCTCCTTTAGTGATTTTAACAATTGGCACATTAATTATTTTTGGAGGTATTGGTTATCAGGTAATTTTGGATATGTATTTGTGGTTAAGAGATAGCTTTACTTATCAAAGTAATCGTTTGATCAGAAAAAATAGTTGTTTAATATTTTCCCTAGATTTTAAAGTGGCTACTAGCACAACCTTAATATTATTAGTGCTAGGAACAATTGCTATTTTGATGATAGAAATTAAAGATAATAGCACCTTTGGAAAATTAGATTTAACCGGAAAAATATTAGTCGCTTGGTTTCAGTCAGTTACCACCAGAACTGCTGGTTTTAATAGTATTGACATTGGCAAAATGACCAATGCTGGATTGTTCATTATGATTGCGCTCATGTTTATTGGTGCAAGTCCTGGAGGTACAGGAGGAGGAATTAAAACCACAACTTTACGAGTGATTACCAGTTGTACAAAGGCAATTTTGCAAGGTAAAGAGGAGGTATTATTATATAATCGCAAAATTGCCGTATCATTAATTTTAAAAGCAGTAGGTGTAGTATTTGGTTCATTAGCAACTGTGATTGTTTCCACGGTTTTAATTAGTATTACCGACCCGGAATTTCCCTTTATTCAGATTCTCTTTGAAGTAGTATCAGCCTTTGGTACAGTGGGACTTTCTACAGGTATTACAGCTACTGTTTCTACCACAGCCAAATTAATTTTAATTCTCACCATGTACATTGGTCGAGTTGGTATCTTACTATTAATGTCATCCATACTAGGTGATCCTCGTCCTAGTAGAATTCATTATCCTGAAGAAAATCTCCTGGTTGGATAATTACCAATTACCCATTACCAATTACCCATTACCCATTACCCATTACCCATTACCCATTACCCATTATGAATCTTTCATCATTAAAATTTCTCCGCAGTTTACGTAAAGACAATCACCAATTTGCTGTCATTGGCTTAGGTCGTTTTGGTCGTTCTGTTTGTTCAACATTGCATAATTTAGGTTATCAAGTATTAGCCACAGATGTTGACGAAAAACGAGTTTCTGAGGCTTTAAATGAGCAAATAGTCGGTCATGCTTTACAACTAGATTCAACTGAACCAGCAGCACTAAAAGAAGCCGGAATTTTTGAATTTGATACCGTAATTGTCGCCATTGGTAACTACGTTCAAGAAAGTATTATTACTACTTTAAATGTAAAAGAAGGTGGTGTACCTCACGTAGTGGCAAAAGCCTCTAGTGAAGTTCACCATAAATTATTACAACGAGTGGGAGCAGATCATGTAGTATTTCCTGAATATGAAGCCGGTTGTGCTTTAGCACGAACACTTACTAAACCAGGAATTTTAGAAAGATTTGATCTTGACCCAGATAATAGCATTGTGGAGTTAATTGTTCCTGATGAATTTCATGGAAAAACTATTGCTGAACTTCAACTTCGTAACCGTTATGGTTTAAATATGTTGGCCGTAAGTCATGATAGTAAATTTATCATTAATCCTGAACCAACTAAACGTTTAGAAAAAGGTTCTGCAATGGTAGTAATTGGTTGCAACAAAGATATTAATCGTTTACCAATTTGAACTTCTCGCGGCAGTCCCTACCCTCAATGTACCCTTATGGTAGGGGTTAGAGCAGGTTATTGTAGCGAAGCGGAAATAACCAATCTTTCTATTCTAATCTTTCTATTCTATTTACTTCGTTGGTGCGTCTTGTTCCTTGATATATTGCTTTAGTTTTTCAATTGGCGCACCACCACTTGATGCCACATAATACGAGCTAGACTGTGAAAACAGGTTTCCAATAAAATTTATCAATATGTTCTTTAAATTTTTTCTACTTTATACTCACTCAAACTACATCTCACGTTAAATTACTCAGTGTTAATCCCCGACATGATTCAATGCCAGTTAAGCGGTCAGGTTGACCGTGGTAGAGACGTTCCATGGAACATCTCTACATAGTGCTGACACTTTCAGGAAGAAAAAGCTGGTAATTGTTAGCTTATGTTAGCTTTTTTGTATCGTTCAAGGTTCAAAATTAAGGTTCTTGATTTTCCCTTGGGCAATTTTTCTTTTGACAAAAACGCCAGCCCCAAATACCATGGTTGCACCCACTAAAGGAAGCGCGTCTGTTTCCCAGGGAACAGCCGTAGGAGGTGGCGTTCCGTCGTCGACTGTTACGCCTGTCAAGAGTGCTATAGGAGGTTGGCCACCTGGACCGCCTACGTTGAAGAAACTCAGCCATTGGCTTGTGTTAGTGGCTGTGAAGTCCATGGTTATTTTCTCCCAGGGTCGAACGTTCTCGTAAAGAGCCATGTCGATCTGAGGAGCCCATTTAACTTCGTTACCAAAAGTAACCTGGAATCGATCCCATGTGGGTGTGTTGTAAATATTGGTATGACCTCCAGGGTTAATGGATGCTCCTGCCTGATAAAAGCTGACGGTATAGTTCTTCCCTACGGTAAGACCAGTCAATTGTTGACTCAATCTCGGTCCATACTGTGTGTCTCCGTCAAATTGAAAGAACCATGCTGGGTCACCAGTAGGAGAATTAACAGTCTGTCCAGGTGCAACATTTAACGCAAATACACCCGGTAGTCCGGGTGCACTCCCACGACCGACGGCAGTACCAGGTGGCGTTATAGCTGCATAGGATTTGTTGTCAATAACCCAGCCTGGGATGACGTTGTTTGTATATACGCCCTGTGTAAAACGATAACTGTTATTTGGAGAGGCATCTTGTATCGCTTGACTGGGAATTAGATTACCATTTTGGAGTATGTTAACGGCTTGTGCAGGAAGACTCACAGCAGAAGCCAAGACCATGGCGGAAAATCCCAGGACAATTGGCTGATATTGATTGATATTCATTGATTTACTGATCATTGATTTTTGAGTTGATCAAGGATTTTTGCAGTCTGATTCACCTTACCAATGTGCCAGTTGCGTAAGTCCTGGTATTGGTATTATTTACTCAGTAATAAGAACTATATAGTTATGTATTGCCAATGAACACTCCAAAATTCCCACTTTTTCGTATGTCAAAAAAAAGCCATTATTGGTGGTATAATTAAATTTTTTCTACTTTATACTCACTCAAACTACATCTCACGTTAAATTACTCAGTGTTAATCCCCGACATGATTCAATGCCAGTTAAGCGGTCAGGTTGAACGTGGTAGAGACGTTCCATGGAACATCTCTACATAGTGCCGACACTTTCAGGAAGAAAAAGCTGGTAATTGTTAGCTTATGTTAGCTTTTTTGTATCGCTTTTGGAAAACACATATTTAATTAATTTTCACCAGAGGTCTCATGTAATTTTATGCTTTTCTTTTTATCTGCTGGTAGGATCACCATGGCATCCCCAAAAGAATAAAAGCGGTATTCAGAGGCGATCGCTTCTTGGTAAATATCTAGTAACCTTTCTCTACCAATTAAAGCACTAACCAACATCAACAAACTAGAACGGGGTAAATGAAAATTGGTGATTAAACCCTCCACAACTTGCCACTTATAGCCAGGATAAATAAATAAGTTCGTTTTCCCCATAAATGGCTGTAAATCCCCTAATTGCGCCGCTCCTTCTAACGCTCTCACCACTGTTGTCCCCACCGCAATAATGCGTCCTCCCGCAGCTTGAGTAGCCCGAATTTGCTCAACGGTATCAGCAGAAACCTCTATCCATTCTTCGTGCATGGCGTGAGTAGTCACATCTTCTACTTCTACTGGGCGAAAAGTACCGACACCAACATGAAGAGTAATAAAGGCTTGATTAATGCCACAAACCCGCAATCTTTCTAGTAACTCCGGTGTAAAATGTAGTCCTGCTGTTGGCGCAGCGATCGCTCCTGCTTCCTGAGCATACACCGTTTGATACTGTTCATTAGCAGCGGTAGAGGCCGTGATATAAGGTGGGAGGGGAATTTCGCCAAATTTGCCTAATACCTGGACTAAAGGCACTGCTGGAGGCAAATCAAACTGCAATAATCGCCCCCCGGTTTGTGGATCTGATTCAACCACCGTCGCCCTTAATGTCTGTTGATTTTCCTCTCCTCCTGCTGTAAAAATAATTTCATTGCCTATCTTAAACCGCTTACCAGGTTTCACCAAAGCCAACCAGCAATTATGCTGTCGTTCTTCCAATAGTAACACCTCGACTTCCGCACCAGTAGACTTACATCCGTACAACCGAGCGGGAATCACTTTCGTATTATTCATTACCAGCAAATCACCCGGTTGCAGCAATTCCGGTAAATCACGGAAAATATGATGAGAAACTGGTATAGTATGAGGATTTTCCAGAGAATTTACAACCAATAACCTGGAACTATCTCTAGGAACAGCAGGGTTTTGAGCAATTAGTCCTGGTGGAAGTTCGTAGTCATAACTAGATAACGAACAATCTAAATTCACATCCTGTACTTCTAGACTAGACATTTTCTGCAATTTTGCTTATACTATTTGTTACTTGATTTTCATTAAGGGGAATTAATGGGTAAATCTCCCCATAGAAAAACGGGGGCTTTTACCCTACCGGGAACTGGGCTTGATTAGGGAAGATAGAGAGGTAAAATTAGCTTTGATCCTTCACACCATGAGCGAATACTTATATTACTTGGCCAATGCCAGTCTCACACTGAGAATCGTTCAACACCTCCACGCTAGAAAGGAAACCCCTATTTCCTTTGTTAGTATAATTCATCAAATTAATGGTTGGGTAGTCAGAATCAAATTTAAAGAAGTGCTTTCACCCCAGGAAGATGGTGATTTTCGGGCATTTTTGAATGAATTAGGCATTAACTACCAACCACCAATGAGAGTACAAATGGCACTGTGGAGTTTAGAAGCTGGACAAACCCCTGTAGACGTAATGGGTCGTTATCAAGTAGCAATTGTTTCCCATGGAAATCCTGAAAGAGAAGAAATTGAAGCATTTAGACAACAGTTTGTGCGTGGTTTAGGCTACTGTCCAGAAACACTGGCTTAAACAATTTAAAACTGAAAATTCAAAACTGTTTGTGTAGTATCACAGAATGGACAATAATTCTGATCTCATATTATTTGTTGGTCAAAAGCTGCCAGAATATATTCTTGCAGCTGAAAATCATATCCAGACACCGATAAACTAGCCAGAGAGACTTCTTCAATAACTGCCCTTTTTATCAGCTTTTTTGATGTAGGTTGATAATGAACAAGGGCTATATCAAAGCGACAATAATAATCAGCTTTTTCAGGATATTCACTTAAAAATATTTCCGCCGTTTGCCAGATTTTTGCTTGTTTTTCGGGAGTAATGGCGTTTTTACCCAATTCATCCCAATTACCGGAACTCCGGGTTTTAACTTCTATAAATGCCACCGTTGTGTCTTGATATTGGGCAATAATATCAATTTCTCCCCAGCGACACCAAAAGCGACGGTGTAAAATTTTCCAACCTGTAGATTGTAACCATTTGGCTACTAGGTCTTCACCTATGTTACCAATATCTGCATAATTAAATGGAGAAGAATTAGCCATTCAATAACAATACCATGAATAATACACATCAAAACTGGACAAGTATATTCAGTTTATTACTTTGGGTGATGATTTCCACCACCGCTTTCATCGCTATCGTCCCCCCTGCTGTAGCACTGGAATATAACAAAGAAATTCTCATCAGTGCTGATTTTTCTGGACGTGATTTAAGAGACTCTAGTTTTACTAAAGCCAATCTCCGCTACAGTAATTTTAGTAACTCCAATTTAACAGGTGTAAGTTTTTTTGCTGCTAATCTAGAATCAGCAAATTTACAAGCAGCTAACCTAACTAACGCTACATTAGATTCCGCCCGTCTGATAAAAACCAATTTAACAAACGCCATTTTAGAAGGCGCATTTGCCGCTAATGCTAAATTTGATGGTGCTATAATTGATGGTGCTGATTTTACAGATGTGCTACTGCGTCGAGATGAAAACAATAAATTATGTAAAGTAGCTAAAGGTACTAATACTGTAACAGGTAGAGACACAAGAGATACTTTATATTGTCGGTAGAGAAGAACATACCCGACTGCTGATAATTGTGGGGTGGGCTTCTAGCCCGCCCTAGTCGCTTGCGACTGCTGATAATTGTGGGGTAGGCTTCTAGCCCGCCCTAGTCGCTTGCGACTGCTGATAATTGTGGGGTAGACTTCTAGCCCCCCCTAGTCGCTTGCGACTGCTGATAATTGTGGGGTAGTCTTCTAGCCCGCCCTAGTCGCTTGCGACTGCTGATAATTGTGGGGTAGACTTCTAGCCCGCCCTAGTCGCTTGCGACTGCTGATAATTGTGGGGTAGACTTCTAGCCCCCCCTAGTCGCTAATACCATTTGATACTGATTTGAGAATGAGAAAGCCCTGCTAAGGATAAAAGTATGTTAGTTTGGGAGATGTCAATTTGTATTATTAATTAGGTGAATTTTGGCAGATATTAATAATCAGGAAAAAATTCTACTTGTACCAGGTACTTTATGGACAAGTGTGAAGCAAACAACAGAACTGGCTTTAAATTCTGGGGCGTTAAAATCTATTCCCACGGAATTGGAAATTGTCGAACAAGATGGGATAAAATTTATGATCAGAATTTTAGCAAATCTCAACCGCAAACAAGCCGATAAAGAACAACAAAAACAACAAATTGCTAGAACTGGTAAAGAATTTAATCCTTTCTTACCCTACGAGCAAGATTTATTTGTCACCGATATCTCTCCTACTCATGTTTGTCTTTTAAATAAGTTCAATGTTGTGGATAATCACTTGTTAATTATCACCCGCATTTTTGAACAACAAGAAACCTTACTCACCCTAGAAGATTTTACAGCAATGTGGGCTTGTTTAGGAGAATTTGAAGGTTTAGTATTTTACAATGGTGGTAAACTAGCTGGTGCGAGTCAACCACATAAACATTTACAAATTGTCCCTTTTTCAGAAACAGATATTCCTATTTCCCCACTTTTAAAAACTGCAAAATTAGAAAATAATATGGGAACTATCCGAGAATTTCCCTTTTTACACGCTTTTACTAATCTTCATAGCGGAGAAAGTCCAAAAGTAACCTTAGAAAAATATCATAATTTACTACAGAAAATGGGAATTAAACCTCTAGAAAATAATCTACAATCGGGAGCATATAATCTTTTAATTACACGAAAATGGATGTTAATTGTGCCGCGAAAACAAGAAGAATTTGCAGAAATTTCCATAAATTCTCTAGGTTTTGCAGGTGCATTATTAGTCAAAAATCAACAACAAATGGAAATACTTAAAAACATTAACCCAATTAATATTTTAACTAATGTTGCTTTTCCCATAGAAAAAAATTAAATATTAGAGTAAAATATTAGAGTAAAATATAATCTAATATATAGCGATCTTAAATCAGACGTGAATACCTCTTTTTTCTCTACCTCTGCGTCCTCTGTGTCCTCTGTGGTTCGTTCAAAAAAAAATACATTCACAACCCACTGAAGATTGCTATACTCACATCTTGCACCTTTACGCGAAACAAAAATCATAAACAGAGGAAAAACTATGGAATCTCTAGATATAAAATGGATTCGTTCTCAGTTTCCCGCACTCACACAAACAATCAACAAAAAGCCAGCAATTTTCTTTGATGGACCAGGAGGAACACAAGTTCCTGGTGGAGTTTTAGACGCAATTAGTGATTATTTAGTTAGATCAAATGCGAATGTTCATGGTACTTTTGCTACAAGTTTGCGAACAGATGCTTTAATTATTTCCGCCAGAGCAGCGATCGCTGACTTCTTAGGATGCGATAATGATGAAATAGTATTTGGCGCAAATATGACCACTCTCACCTTCTCTGTGAGTCGCGCTATTGGTAGAGAATTACAAGCTGGTGATGAAATTATCGTTACAGACTTAGATCATGCTGCGAATATTTCTCCTTGGTATGCTTTAGCAGAAAAAGGTGTAATTATTCGTGCTGTTGATATCAATACTTCTGATTGTACTTTAGATTGGCATGATTTAGAAAAAAAGATAAATTCCCGCACCAAATTAGTAGCAGTTACCTATGCTTCTAATGCCGTGGGGACAATTAATGATATTAGTAAAATAGTCAAAATAGCCCACAATGTCGGGGCTTTAGTATATGTTGATGCTGTCCATTACGCGCCCCATGGACTGATTAATGTTCATCATTTAGATTGTGATTTTCTAGCCTGTTCTGCTTACAAATTCTTCGCACCCCATGTAGGAATTGTCTACGGAAAAAGAGAACATTTAACCAGATTTTCCCCTTATAAAGTTAAACCAGCAACAGAAGAAATTCCCTCAAAATGGGAAACAGGAACTTTAAATCATGAAGGTTTAGCCGGGTTAATAGCAGCGATTAATTATTTAGCCAAATTAGGTTGTCATGTTTCCCCAAACTTAGATAATGAATTACTTTCCTCCTTAATAGAAGCCGACAGAGAAGGTTTAACTACCTTCCATTGTCCTCGATTTTTGACAGCACCAGAACAAAAAAATCATCAATTAGTATCAGCCTATCATAGTCGACGAGCAGCTTTAATAGCAGCAATGTCAGCCATTCAACAATATGAAAGAGAATTAAGTAAAAAGCTAATTTCAGGCTTATTAAAAATCCCTGGTTTACGCTTATATGGTATTACAGAACCCAGCCAATTTAAATGGCGCACACCAACAGTATCTATTCGCATAGCAGGAAAAACGCCCGCAACCATAGCCCAAATATTAGGAGAAAAGGGAATATTTGTTTGGTACGGAAATTTTTATGCAATTAACCTCACAGAAAAATTAGATGTAGAAACATCTGGTGGATTATTGCGGATAGGATTAGCCCATTATAACACAGTTGAAGAAATAGATCAACTATTACAAACCCTAAATGAAATTGTTTAAGAGGGAACAGGGAACAGGTGACAGGGAAGAGGGAACAGGTGACAGGGAAGAGGTAACAGGTAACAGGTAACAGGTAACAGGTAACAGGGGACAGGGAACAGGGAACAGGGAACAGGTGACAGGTGCTACGCCACGGGGACAGGTAAGAGGGAAGAGGGAAGAGGTTTTGAGCAACTTTACTTTTCGTTACTTATGTCGGTTTTTTCCGTTCACCTACTTAGTCTCATTAAGCCCTAATTAGTCCACGGAGGTGGACTTTGCTTGTGTAGTAGCGAATTCTATTCGCCCAATACCCTTTATTAATTTTTAATTCATCCACAGTCGTCAGCCTCACAGACACGACGTATATTAATAATGTCACTCATTTTTTTAAGTTGAACAAATAAACGTTCCAACTGAGGACAATCGCGCACATCAATTCCTAAATCAATTAAAGCTGGTTCTCCCAAAGAAGTTTTAACTTGAGCGTGACGGACATTGATACCCTGGTCGCTTAATCGAGATAGTACATCTTTTAATACTCCCACTCTATCTAATGCCTCAATTTGCATATTAATAGGATATGTATAAGGACGGCTTTGATTTTCTGTAACTGAGTTCCAACGCACTGGTACTAAACGTTCACACTCAACATGACCTAGATTATGACAGCCTTGGCGGTGTATAGAAATTCCTCTTCCCCTAGTCACAGCCCCCACAATTGGTTCCCCAGGAATGGGAGTACAACAACCAGCAATATGATAAACTAAACCCTCCACCCCAAGAATAGGGGAATCACTAGCACGGTATGTAGATAATGAATCCGTTTTTTCCTGGCGCGAAGTTTTTGCTGTTGATTCCTTGGCGAGAAATGGGATCATATCACTAACAGGTTGTTTACCTTTAACAACTTCCCGCCAACGGTTCAGCACTAAATTTAAAGTAACTTCCCCATAACCTAAACTAGCCAGTAAATCTTCTACACTGTGATAATTACACTTTTCCGCCACAGTCTGCATAGCCTCTGATTTGAGCAAGTTCTCAAAACCAGTTTTCCCCAATTCCTTTTCTAATAAATCCCGTCCCCTGGCGATATTTTCTTCTCGGCGCGATCGCTTATACCATTGTTTAATACGATACTTCGCAGCCGAAGTACCAACAAAATTTAACCAATCTAAACTGGGATGACAATTTTTTTGAGTAATAATGTCAACAATATCACCATTATGCAATCGCGTTGATAAGGGAACAATGCGCCCATTTACCCGCGCCCCTGCACAGTGGTTTCCGACTTCTGTATGAATGCGATAGGCAAAATCTATACTGGTAGAACCAGGACTTAAAGGAATAACATCCCCCTTGGGAGTGAAGACATAAACCCCATCTTCAAAGAGATTATCTTTCACACTATCTAAGTATTCTTGAGCATCTTTTAAGTCACTTTGCCAATCTAGCAATTGGCGTAACCAAGTAAATTTTTCATCAGAACTTGTTAAGTTAGTATTCTCAGAACCACCAGTTTCTTTATACTTCCAATGAGCAGCAATTCCGTATTCCGCGATATGGTGCATTTCCAGAGTGCGAATTTGCACTTCTAAGGGTCGCCCTGTCAAACCAATTACCCCAGTATGTAGAGATTGATAATTGTTTGGTTTAGGCAGACCTATATAATCCTTAAATCTACCAGGGATGGGACGAAAAGTATCATGAACCACCGCTAAAGCTCGATAACATTCTTCATTAGTTTGGACAATAATTCGCAGCGCCGCCAAATCATAAATTTCATGAAATTCCTTTTGCTGCCGCCGCATTTTTTGATAAATGCTATAAAGGTGTTTAGGACGACCGCTAATTTCCAAACAATTAATACGCGCTTTCAGTAACCGACGGCGCAGAGTCTCCGTAGCTTTAAGTAACTTTTCTTCCCTATCCGTGCGTTTTTCAGCCACACATTGCTGAGTTTCTCGATAGGCCTCCGGTTCTAAATATTTGAATGCTAGGTCTTCTAATTCCCATTTAATTTGCCAAATTCCTAAACGATTCGCCAAAGGTGCGAAAATATCTCGTGTTTCCTGGGCGCTACGTTGACGACTAGATTCTGGCATATATTGAAGAGTCCGCATATTATGCAAACGGTCCGCCAGTTTGACCACAATTACCCGAATATCTTGCGCCATAGCCAGAAACATTCGCCGGAAATTTTCCGCTTGACTTTCGGTTTTGCTGGTAAAATTAATTTTCGACAGCTTAGTAACACCTTCTACCAATCGCCGCACCTCTGATCCAAAGCGTGCTTCTATGTCTTCACCTGTAACTTCTGTATCTTCAACTACATCATGAAGTAAGCCCGCTGCTATCATAACAGGACTACCACCTAATTCACGGAGTATTTCCGCCACAGCCACAGGGTGAGCAATATAAGGTTCTCCAGATTTTCGGGTTTGACCCCCATGTAATTCATAAGCAAACTGAAATGCTCGACAAATAAGGGCGTTACCGTTATACGTTCGCTCCTCTTCCTCCGTCAGTATGGGTGCTGGAGGTTCAATTAAACATCTGTTCAGCCAGTCTGGGAGAACGACATCAGTAGGAGGTTTGATAGCTATACTACTCATAAAATCAAAAAGGTAATTTGTGGATAGGTTGGAAGATAGTTAAAATTGACAGCACCGCCATAAAATAGATGCTGTTGCCTGGAGGCTTAGAGATAAGGTGAGAAAGATAATGTTCTAATTGTATTGTTTGTAGTTATCATCCATTACAGGTTGCTTGCAAATATGGTCAGAAAAACCTATTGACGATAAACCAAGCCCCAAAAGTAAAATTCAAGGCTGGTGATTTTCAGCAGAAACAAAAGAAAGTTGAGTTGTATGAGAAAATTTTCTTGACATTAATATTATCCTAACTGGCAACAAATGTCTTTAAATTGTGATAAATATCAGGAATTGGCAACATTTATAGACGAGTTACGAACTCATGTAACAGCCGATAAACTCAATACTCATCAATTACGGTTAAATTTCACCCATTTACAAACATTTTTTTTACAGCAAATTATTCCCTTAGTTGATGACAATTCCCAGCAACTGTCCTATAAAACGGAAATAAGTAAACAGTTGCGACTCTTGGAAGTGGATATAATGTTTCTCCAAGGGGCAAGGCATTCAACAACGCTACAGGCTAGATTGAAAGCCATTGAAGAACGAATTAATACTTTACTTGGGTATTGTCAAGCTATTATCCAGCCTACGAAATCACAGGAATCAAAGTAGGAATTTGTCTCACGCAGAGGCGCGAAGGAAGAGTTTGAGAGATGGAATTTTTGGCTCTTGATGGGGAATAATGAAATTATATACTTTGTCACAGTAGAGCAAATTTAAACCAATATGGACTGGACAACACCACTCAAGGCACAACAAACTGATTTTATTCAAAGACTTAAATCTGCTAAATTACTCCATTGTGACGAAAAAGGCCAGCATAGTGAATTAACTGTCATTTCTGGTCAAAGGTTAGACCAATTACGGGATTTTTGCTGGGAAATGGTGAAAAAATATAAACCAACCGACCCCAAAAATTACTTTATCAACAATATGAAGGGGAAGTTGGGTGAGGAAGTTGTTAAATCCCGTTTAGCTGATTTTGTCACAGAAGTTGACTATGAAAAGCGCGTTGGTGGTGATGGAAAAGTTGATTTTACCTTAACTTCTGACTCATCAATTGGTATTCAGGTTAAAGCCCGGAATGGCAATTTTGATAAAATTCAATGGTCAATTAGCCAAGAAGAAATTGAAAAAAATGCTGTTCTAGTTTGTATTTTAATTCAAGAGGAAGTTAGCGAAGCTCAGGCTGAATACAATCTGATTTTGGCGGGATTTTTACCAACAAATATGATTACCTCGACTGCTGGTAAAGCCTTGGTGGGAATAGATGAATTGCTTTATGCTGGCGGTTTACGCAGCTATTTAGAAAGTTTGACATCTTCTGAAGCTGACGAATATATGCGACTGGGTAATGAATGTATTGAAAAAGAAGATTATCAAAATGCTTTTGGTTATTATACTCAAGTATTGCAACTGAAACCAAATAATGAAGATGCTTATTTTGACAGAGCAATAGCCCGTTATTATTTAGGAGATAAGCAGGGTGCAATAGAAGATTTCAACCTAGCTATCAAGTTTAATCCTAACTTAGCCCAAGCCTACTACGGCCGGGGATATGTCCGTGATGATTTAGGAGATAAGCAAGGAGCAATAGAAGATTACACCCAAGCTATCAAGATTAATCCTAACTATGCCAAGGCCTACCACAACCGGGGAGTTGTCCGTAAGCAATTAGGAGATAAGCCAGGAGCAATAGATGATTACACCCAAGCTATCAAGTTTAATCCTAACTATGCCAATGCCTACTACAACCGGGGAGTTGTCCGTAATGAATCAGGAGATAAGCCAGGAGCAATAGATGATTACAACCAAGCTATCAAGTTTAATCCTAACTATGCTGATGCCTACTACAACCGGGGAAATGTCCGTGATGATTTAGGAGATAAGCAAGCAGCAATAGATGATTACACCCAAGCTATCAAGTTTAATCCTAACTATGCCAATGCCTACTACAACCGGGGAATTGTCCGTAATGATTTAGGAGATAAGCAAGGAGCAATAGAAGATTACAACCTAGCTATCAAGATTAATCCTAACTATGCCAATGCCTACAACGGCCGGGGAATTGTCCGTAAGCAATTAGGAGATAAGCCAGGAGCAATAGATGATTACACCCAAGCTATCAAGTTTAATCCTAACTATGCCAATGCCTACTACAACCGGGGAGTTGTCCGTAATGAATCAGGAGATAAGCCAGGAGCAATAGATGATTACAACCAAGCTATCAAGTTTAATCCTAACTATGCTGATGCCTACTACAACCGGGGAATTGTCCGTAATCAATTAGGAGATAAGCAAGGAGCAATAGATGATTACACCCAAGCTATCAAGTTTAATCCTAACGATGCCGAAGCCTACATCGGACGGGGAAATGTCCGTGATGATTTAGGAGATAAGCAAGCAGCAATAGATGATTACAACCTAGCTATCAAGATTAATCCTAACCTTGCCCAAGCCTACTACAACCGGGGAGTTGTCCGTAATGAATTAGGAGATAAGCAGGGTGCAATTAAAGATTTCCAAACAGCCGCAAATATCTATAAAAAAGAAGGTAAAGAAACAGACTATCAAGATACTATGGAGAAAATCAGAAACATGACCAAATAATGAATATAAGTTAAGCCAGGTACGAAATATCCCCGACTTCTGAATTAGATTTTTTGTAAATAATGAAGATCATTCAAAGAAGTCAGGGATCTAAATCAGTTGGGTTCATTTTCTTCTCTCTTCCTTCGCGCCTCTGCGCCTCTGCGTGAGCCAAAAATATTTAACTGACTCACAAACTAACTACTTAATAAGTATATAAAACTTAACAAAAAAAACTACTAAAGTCATAGAAAAATGGTAAATTAATTTCAGTAACACCCAGGATCAGGCTGTGTTTCTTGATAGTCCATCAACTTAAATAGATACAGGATAGTTATATGTTTAATAGAATACGTATTCTTTTAAGCGGATTTTTCAATAATTCTCGCACAGTAAACAACGAACCACTAAATAAAGTGAGTTTGATAGTAATTATTTTAGTTGATATTTTCATTTTAATTAATGTCTTTACGGGTTTAAATGATATTAGTCAATGGTATCTTAGCCCGTCTCAGTCTTATCCATGCTATTCTGAATGGAACGATTATAAAGCAGATACTAGGACAAATAAAGATTATCAATTTCTGATCAGTGGATTACCTTATGGTAGCAATGAGCAAACAATTCAACAAAGATATCAAGATGCAGAAAACAGACATTTGGGTAAAGTTTCGCCAATATGTTTAAATTATGGAGAATTTAAAGATCAACTAAACAATCCTGAAAATCAGAAAATTCTCAAAACGATAAATCAGAAACAAAATAAGATTAATCAACTCCAACAGGCCAATAATACAATTCGTGAACAATACGATTCCACACTTTTAGAAAAAATTGCTGGTCAGCCTTCAGGTAATTCTATTAATCAAGTAAAAGCGGAAAAAGCTAAACAGGAATTAACGCAAAACAACCGCAATATTTCTGTATTAAAACAAGAAATTGCTAATCTACAAAATCAACTGCTGAACAAACCTGAGAGTATTAATTTCCTCTCTTTTGTCAAGGACGAAACTAAATTTAACCAAGTTGCAAAAGGTCATCAAGACGCATCATTTTGGTATTCTAGCATTCAATTTCTATTTCAGTCCATCTTCCTACTGCCCTTGATTTTGATTGCATTATTGGTTAATAACTTGAGTCAACGCCAAGGATATGGATTAATAAGCCTCATAAGCTGGCATTTGCTAGTTATATTTCTCATTCCTCTAGTTCTAAAAATATTTGAATTTCTGCAAATTGGTGTCATATTTCAATATTTATCTAATCTCATTAATCGTCTGTTTGCAGGGTTAATCTTCCTCCTGCGTTACCTTTATATTTTGGTAATTCCTGTACTTGGTTTTGGGATCATTAAATTTTTCCAAACCGTTGTATTTAATACCAAAATTCAGATCACTAAAAGAATTCAACAATCAAGGTGTATTCGCTGTGCCAAAAAAATTCGTCCACGAGATAGTTACTGTCCCCACTGTGGTTATGATCAATATATTGAATGCCATAATTGCCATAATTTGACCTATAGAGGATTACCTTATTGTTATCATTGTGGCGCTGATCAAAATTCTAGTCCCGTAGAACAGAATTAAAAATCAAAAAGTATAATTCATCAATGTTGGGTTTAACTGTCGTTCAACCCAACCTACAGAGATAATAAAAAACTTAGCAAATTTAAACTTAGCAAATTTAAACTTAGCGACATATTTCCTCACCTATTTATTAGATATTATCGAATTACTAACTTAAATCTAAAGAGAGGATTTATGTCATCAATTACGAATGTAACAGAAGCCACATTTAAACAAGAAGTATTAGAAAACGAAACACCCGTTTTAGTTGACTTTTGGGCACCCTGGTGTGGTCCGTGTAAAATGTTATCTCCTGTAGTCGAAGAAGTAGCTACAGAATACGAAGGACAATTGAAAGTTGTTAAAGTCAATACAGATCAAAATCCCACAGTTGCTAGTCATTACGGGATTCGTACCATTCCCACCTTGATGGTATTTAAAGGAGGAAGACAAATTAATACTGTTGTTGGTGCTGTTCCCAAAACCACTTTAGCTGCTACCATAGACAAGTATATTACCAGAGAAAAGTAATTAAAAAAACAGGGATATTAGAGATAAAAACTCCCCATTTACTTCCTCGCGTCTCTGGGTCTGTGCGTGATCAAAAATACCCTGTAATTCCATCAACAAATAACGAACCACAGGTTAATTGAACAGCGGACAAAAAAGCGTTACCCTAAATAGGACAAAACAGAGGAGAATACCGTGAGTTCCAGCACCCAGACCCAAGCATTAGACGTACCTAGCGCCATAGTACAACGCCGTTCCATCAAAACCTTCAAACCAGATTCTATTTCCCCCGACTTACTCAAACAACTAGTAGAATTAACCGTAGCCGCACCCAGTAGTTTTAATGTTCAATCTTGGAGAATAGTATTAGTTCAAGAGGAAACGCAAAAACAAGCATTATGCGCGGCTTCCTGGAATCAAAAGCAAATCATCCAAGCGCCCGTTACCTTTGTTTTCGCTGCTGACACTGCTGCGGGAGAAAAGGACTTAACACCGATTTTAGAACAAGGGTTAGCCACAGGAGCCTGGAATGAGGGAACTGTGAATTATTTTAGAAATGCAATTCCCCAATTTCAAGCAGGGTTAGGAGACAAGCGCCGGGAATACGCCATTAAAGATGCCATGATAGCTGCTACAAACTTAGTCTTAGCAGCAGAAAGCCTGGGTTTATCTACCTGCTTTATGAATGGTTGGATTGAAGAACAGGTCAAAGCTATAATTGGTGCTGAGAATAACCCAGACATAGCCATTGCTGTTTTAGTACCGGTCGGTTATGCGGCCGAACCGCGTTTAAATCCCGGTCGTTTACCATTATCGGTTAATGTGTCTGTAGATAAGCTAGACAACCCCTATGAAGGTTAATTAGGGATTTGGGGGTTAGGTTGGGACAATTTTTGGCTAAATGAACCATATTTTTAGTTTCGCGCAAAGATGCGAGGGCGCACAGCATCATGAAGTTCATCTGTCCTCATCTGTCTTCATCTGTCTTTATCTGTCTTAATTATCTGTCCTCATCTGTCTTTATTATTTGTCTTCATCTGTCTTCATCTGTCTTTATCTGTCCTCATCTGCGGTTAATTATTCTGAAAATCTTATTCTATCTAGCTTTGTTTTAATTATACTTACTATAAAAACTATATATTTCGGTTGTTTAAATTACAAAGTGATAATTTTTTATTGTACATCAATAAACATAAAAATAGTTGGTTTTGATTTAAAAATATTGTAATACGGCAATGACTAAAATCTGTTGCTGGCTCTCTCATTAATTCTAGAAGTTTTACTTTTAGTTTTTCTGACAATTCACAAAAATTTACTTAACCCAAATATTGGGTTTAGTAAGTTCAATTTCTAACAGTGATTTAGTTTAGCTACATCCATAATTACTGTTGTTTGACATATTTTCCCTATTTTTCAGGGGAGTAAATGACTGAACTCGCAGCAAATTTATCATATTTATGTTTGGCTGGATAGAGTAGTAAATAAGTCTAGGAGATTGTAATGCTGGATTTTTTCACTTCATTGAATGAGCATAATTTACCATATCCAGATCCTTTACATCCTATCGTGGTTCACTTTGTAATTGCGATGGTTCTATTTTCTGTTTTCTGTGATGTCGCTGGGTATTTAACTGGTAGAACTCGCTTGTTTGAAGTGAGTTGGTGGAATATGTGTATTGCTACAGTGGCGATTTTTGTAGCGATTATTTTTGGTCAATTTGAGGCGGGTTTAGCTAAACCTTATGAACTGGCTAAATCAGTTTTAAATGTTCATACTCTTATTGGTTGGTCACTTTCTGGAATCATTACGGCCATTACAGCTTGGCGTTATGTTTTGCGGAGTCAAAACCCGAATAAACTGCCTTTTCATTATCTAGCTGTGGGCATTTTATTAACATTAATTGTCGGTTTTCAAGTGTATCTTGGTGATGAACTTGTATGGGTGTATGGCTTACATACTGTACCTGTTGTGGACGCGGTCAAGGATGGAATATTGCCATGAATTCAGAATTATTAGATCAAATTAGTCATCAAATGGGTGCAAATGGTTTACCTTATGCCATTCCTGTTCATCCTAATTTAGTACATCTAACATTAGGTTTATTCATCATTGCCATCATTTTTGATCTTTTAGGTGTATTCTTCCCTGTGGAAAAATGGCTATTCAGATTTTTGGGAATTAAAGTTGAGCGTTCTCAATTATTTGATGTGGGTTGGTATAACGTTTTTGCCGCTGCTGTAATTACATTCTTTACGGTTGGTGCGGGTTTTTATGAAATGTTATTGGCTGCCCCACCAGCAGATATTAAAAGTCCTTGGGGAATGTTAGCAATGCCCACAATGATGTGGCATGGTGTCGGTGGTGTATTGCTATTAGCAATGATTGTTGGTATGACTTTTTGGCGAGGTTGGCAACGTTATGTTATCGGCAAATATGAAGAGCGAGAAGTACAAATTTCTTATCTCGTTGTCGGTGTAATTATTATGTTGCTGATGTATGTTCACGGCACATTAGGAGCGCACTTAGCAGCAGATTTTGGTGTTCACAACACAGCCGATAAATTACTGCGAGCCGGACAAGACATTAATCAAATATTGGGTAAATAGGTAATGGGTAATTGGTAATGGGTAATGGGTAATTGGTAATGGGTAATGGGTCATTAAAAACTAACTGACAACTAACAACTGACAACTGACTATTATGAAAATTCGGCAAATTCTCAACTTTTTGACCCTAGCTACTGGGGCAGTTGCCGTAACTTTTACTAGTCTATGGATTGGTAAACAGGCTTATTATTGGCTTCCTCCCCAAGGGGCTGCTGAATCTCATCTTATTGATGATTTATTTAGCTTTTTGGTAACATTAGGAGCTTTAATTTTCCTGGGAGTAACTGCTACTCTTCTCTATTCCATCACTTTTCATCGTGCCAGACCGACGGATTTTAGTGATGGTCCCCACATTGAAGGTAATATAACTTTGGAGGTAGTTTGGACGGCAATCCCGATTATGTTGGTATTATGGATTGCTGGTTATAGTTACCAAGTTTACGAACAAATGGGTATCCAGGGACCATCTCACCAGATACATCTACATAATCCCATGAAGATGGAGTCCGTTGCTGTTGTGGAAGATAAAGATCCAGCAGCCATAGTCGAAGATGTAGAACATATTGATGTATCTGCTAAACAATGGGCTTGGGTGTTTCATTATCCAGAACAGAACGTTACCAGTACAGAATTGCATTTACCCCAGGATAGTCGTGTCCGTCTTAATCTACATTCGGAAGATGTACTTCACGGCTTTTATATACCTGCTTTCCGTCTTAAACAAGACATTATTCCTGGTCATGATCTGGACTTTGAATTTACTCCTATTCGCCCCGGTGCTTATGATTTAACTGATTCCCAATATAGCGGTACATATTTTGCTACTATGCGGGCAAAAGTAATTGTGGAATCACCTAGTCAATATCAGCAGTGGTTAAGCAAAGCTGCAAGTCAAGAACTCACTCCAGCACCTAACCAAGCGGCTTCTGAATACGCTCAAAAACTCGAAAATGGGATTAATAGCGGTTGGAAAACTGTTAAACCCGCTACACCCCCTTTGGTCAATTTCTCTGGTTAACTAACCTTTTGCTTTTAGATTTGGTCATCAAAAATCTAAAAATTGGCAATCCAAAATCTAAAATCTAAAATCTAAAATCGAATGACTAACATCCCCATTGATATCACTGGTGAATCACATCACCACGAACCGCCCCAAACCTGGAGAACCTACTTCAGTTTTAGTACAGACCATAAGGTGATTGGTATTCAATACCTCGTTACCTCTTTTATTTTCTTCCTGGTTGGTGGTATCTTCGCTATGATTTTGCGCGGAGAACTGATCACCCCGGAAGCTGATTTGATAGACCGCACAGTATACAACGGAATGTTTACCATGCACGGAACAGTGATGCTGTTTCTCTGGACATTCCCCTCCCTTGTTGGTATGGCTAACTACCTTGTTCCCCTGATGATTGGGGCGCGAGATATGGCTTTCCCCCGCCTCAACGCTGTCGCTTTTTGGATGGTGCCGGTGGTGGGTATTCTCCTCATGGCCAGCTTCTTTGTCCCCGGTGGACCGGCTCAATCTGGGTGGTGGGCATATCCCCCCGTCAGTACCCAAAACCCCACGGGAAACCTGATTAACGGTCAAGTTCTCTGGTTATTAGCGGTGGCTATTTCCGGTGTCTCTTCCATTATGGGTGCGGTAAATTTTGTCACTACTATTGTGAAAATGCGATCGCCGGGAATGGGTTATTTTAGAATGCCTCTCTTTGTTTGGGCAGTATTTAGCGCCCAAATTATCCAATTATTTGGACTCCCAGCTTTAACCGCAGGGGCTGTAATGTTACTTCTTGATATTACAGTAGGAACTGCTTTTTTCGACCCCACCAAAGGCGGAAACCCGGTGATGTTCCAGCATTATTTCTGGTTCTATTCTCACCCCGCAGTTTATGTGATCATTTTGCCTATTTTCGGCATTTTCTCGGAAATCTTCCCGGTTTATTCCCGCAAACCTTTATTCGGTTATAAAGTCGTTGCTATTTCTTCCATGTTAATTGCTGTAGTTAGCGGCATTGTTTGGGTACACCATATGTATGTCAGTGGTACTCCTGCTTGGCTACGGTTGTTTTTCATGGTGACAACCATGTTTGTATCTATTCCCACAGGGATTAAGGTATTTGCTTGGGTGGCAACTATTTGGGGTGGTAAAATTCGCCTGACTACACCCATGTTATTTGCTTTGGGTGGTTTGGTAATGTTTGTGTTTGCTGGCATTACGGGAATTATGCTTTCTTCTGTTCCTGTAGATGTTCATGTTAATAATACCTATTTTGTTGTCGGCCATTTCCATTATGTTCTCTATGGAACTGTAACTATGGGAATGTATGCCGCTATCTATCATTGGTTTCCTAAAATGACGGGGAGAATGTTCCACGAAGGTTGGGGAAAAATCCATTTTTGGTTAGCATTTATCGGCACAAATTTGAATTTCTTACCTATGCACCCATTAGGTTTACAAGGAATGTTACGCCGCGCTGCTTCTTATGCACCTGAATTAATTGGTTGGAATATTGTTGCTAGTTTGGGTTCTTTTTTGTTAGGAATGTCTACTCTTCCTTTCATTTTCAATATGTTGATTTCTTGGATAGACGGAGAAAAAGCTCCTGCTAATCCTTGGCGGGCTATTGGTTTGGAATGGACTGTTTCTTCTCCTCCTCCTGTTGAAAATTTTGAGGAAATTCCGGTGATTACTTGCGAACCTTATGGTTATGGTAAGTCTGAGGATTTAATTGCATCTGCTGAACATGAGTAATGGGTAATATAGCGATTCTATTTGATGTGTGTTCAGGATTTTTTTAACGAACCACTCCAGGCACAGAGAACACGGAGGAAGAGAGTTTTTTAGGTCTTATTTAGAATCGCTATAGTTTTTCTCATTACTTTTTTCCTAATTACTATTTTCCTGTTTTTGGAGTTTTTTAACAATGGATGTTTCTGTTTCTCCTGATGATTTAGATCATGTTAGTCATGAGCATGGACATGATGAAGAAGGCAGTAAAATGTTTGGTTTTATTGTGTTTCTGTTATCTGAAAGCGTCATTTTCTTGAGTTTCTTTGCTGGCTATATTATCTACAAAACTTCTACTGTTAATTGGTTGCCGGCTGGTGTTTCTGGTTTGGAAATAAAAGAACCTAGCATTAATACTGTTGTTTTAGTTGCTAGTAGTTTTGTGATTTATTTTGCAGAAAAAGCTCTGGAAAGACATGATTTAACGAGTTATCGGCTGTTGTTATTTTTGACAATGGCTATGGGTGGTTATTTCCTCTATGGTCAAGCTGTGGAATGGAGTCAACTGGAGTTTGGTTTTACTTCTGGTACGTTTGGAGGAATGTTTTATCTATTAACTGGTTTTCACGGTTTGCACGTTTTTACGGGTATTCTGTTACAGTTAATTGTCTTGTTGCGTTCTTTTATTCCTGGTAATTTTGATAATGGCCATTTTGGGATAAATGCCACTTCTTTGTTTTGGCACTTTGTTGATGTTATTTGGATTGTTTTGTTTATACTTATCTACGTTTGGCAGTAGGTATTTTAGTAGCAAAAAATCAATGAAGTATGTAGGGGTTTAGCATTGCTAAACCCTTATCCATGTATTTGTATGATTATTGTGAAATTATCTATTTGGGGAAATAGCGATAAATTTCTTTTCGGTGTAAAACTCTTTCAAAAATTAATGTTTCACCATCGAAAATAATACCAAGACGATAATCACCTATACGAATCCGATAAGCATTATCATATCCCTGAAGTTTTTTGATATTTGTGATTTCTGCAAAATTTGATATTTCGATTATTTCTTCAAAAGCAAATTTCTTAATAGACTCATAGTAAGGTGTACTTTTGAGTGCTTTCAAATCTTTAATAAAACTTGGTAGATACTGGGTATTCACTCTTTTTCTAATTCCGCTAAAGCTTCATGTAAATGTAATGGTGTCTCATTTTCTACTTCTTTCATGGCTAGAATAAGTCCTTCATCTTCTATAGCTTCTATCAACCGTAAATAGTCTTGAAAATCAATGACTACTTTTCTGATATTACCTTCAATATCAGTAATTAATTCTTGAGCAAAGGGATATTTATTAGTTTGCATTTTGTTTATATAGGATTAGTATTTTACTATTTACATTTAATGTAGCATATTTTTATCAGGATCGAAAATACTAGAATTGATTTTTAGTTCGTAGTGGGTACTTTAACTAAAGTGCCTACCATGAGCTTATTTGACAAAGTAAAATTATAAAAATTAGGTATTCGTATATAGGAATAATATTTGATTTATAAAAAGATACCTAGGGTGCGTCAGATATTACAAATCTGTTTATTGATAGAATTTATGCAGTAGTAAAGCACCCTACAATACCTAATTTTTTCAAAAATCAAATACGAGTTCTATATCTTTATGAAAACACTCTTTAACATAAGCCTGCTTTCTAATTTGTCTAAGCCATTTAGTAAAATCTCTCTGTTTTGATGTTTTATTGTTCATTACCGTTATGCTCCCCTTGTAGATATTTTTATAGATTACCCTATTGACAGGTACTTATACAATATTCTGAATATCACGAGGTGGTATTTCATCTGCTGTCAAAGTCACAACTTTACCATCTCGCAAAATACTAATAGATTCTCTTAACCTGCGATGTCTTTCTATAGCATTCGCAATAGCAAATTTCACACCAGCATCTATTTTTTGATGTAACTATGTAACGGGAATATGAGATTTATTATCTTGCTCTAATTTGATTCCAGATTCTGTATTCATAAATTATCACTTCCTGATTTATACCTGTTTCAGCAAGTAATTGAGGTTCATCCCCAGAGTTATTATATACTATCCAAGTATTACACAAAGGTAAATAAAGGTCAGTTAGATTTCTGCGTCCTCGTTCATAGCGTCTGCGGATGATATCTTCGGGAATATTATGACCTCCACTTGCTACCCGTCTGCGGACTCTCGTTATTGCTAGTTCTGGACTTTCCAGCCAAAAGTATATCAAATTTATTATATAATCTTGGTTTTTACATTCTCTAATAAAACGCGCAAAATTACGAGCAGCTAAAGTTGTTTCAAAAGCAAAGTCAGCTTTATCATTCACCAGATTCTCTAAAAATGCTATTTATAATATTGATAAAATAAAAATTACCAACATGATCAATAATCAACCTATTTGCATTTCCTTATTCACAGGTGCTTATGGCTTAGATTTAGGACTAGAACAAGCAGGATTTCATACTGTTAGTGTAGTTGAAAAAGATAAAGATGCTGTCAAAACAATTGCTCTTAATAAACCTCATCTCCAAGAAAGTGCTATTCCCAGAGAATTAGAAAAAGTTACTTCCCAAGAATTATTAGAAGAGGGAGGAAGAGTTTTAAATTTAGGTCGTGCTTTACTTCCAGGAGAAATAGATTTAGTCACCGGTGGTCCTCCTTGTCAGCCTTTTAGCACCGCAGGAAAACGGGGTTCAGTTATGGACCCACGGGGGAGTTTATTTATGGATTTTATTCGCATTGTCAAAGAAGTCCAGCCGCGATTTTTCTTAATGGAAAATGTCAGAGGATTACTTTCTGCTTCTTTGCGTCATCGTCCTATTAATCAAAGAGGAAAAGATTACCCAGCTTTAGAACTTGATGAAATAAATGGTGCAGCTTTGAAAGTTGTTTTAGCAGAAATGAAGCAATTAGGCTATAACGTAGTTTATAACCTATTAGAAGCCGCAGATTATGGTGTTCCTCAAAATAGATCCCGTGTATTTTTTATTGGTTCTAGAGATGGTGAAACTGCTACATTTCCTCTAGCTAAATATAGTAAAGATGGGAAAATTTTACCAAAGTGGAGAACTTTAAAAGATGCGTTAACAGATTTTGTAGATGTTGAACCAGAATTTATTAGTTATTCAGAAAATCGGCTCAAGTTTTTAAGATTATTAGCAGCAGGACAAAATTGGAAAAATTTACCAGAAGAATTACAGAAGGAAGCAATGGGAGGTGCTTATAATTCTGGTGGGGGAAAAGTTGGTTTTTACAGAAGATTATCTTGGGATAAACCTTCACCAACAATCACAACCAGTCCCCAACAAAAAGCTACAGATATGTGTCACCCTGTGGAACTTCGTCCTTTAACTGTGCGCGAGTCTGCGAAAATTCAAACTTTTCCTGATGATTGGATTTTTCATGGTTCGATAAGTTCTAAATACAAACAAATTGGTAATGCAGTTCCGGTATTGCTTGCTAAAGAACTGGGTGAATATCTGATTTATTTAATGCAGGGAAATCAACCAAAAGGGAAAGAAGTTACTGAACAACTCTCTCTATTTTCTCTAGAGAATTTACTTTGCAAATAACTCAGCAAATTCATGATCATATTCAAGATGAATCATATCCCAAAATTCTTTACCAGCTATGGGAGGAATTTTATAATTGTCATATCCATCACAAGCTATACTAGAATTTAATCCCTTATTTGTGTTTCCTATGGTTGTAAGTGCTTCGACCACCAAAATCACTTGGGAACTCTTACCCGAAGACTTCGTTTTAGACGATGAACCTGTGGATAATGTCAATCAAGCCAGTCTAGCAGCAGCACTCACGGAAAGCCTAGAACTGGCTGGTAAACTTCCAGAAACAGCGATCGCTACCACCAATTACGGCATCTGTGCCACGGTAAATGGTAAATTTGTCATCAAAGCCCCTGACTGGGCTTACGTGCCATAAATTACAGTGTCTAGAGAAGAAATCCAACGCAGTTACACCCCCCATAAACAGGGACAAATTCCTGCGGTGGTCATAGAATTTCTTTCCGATAGCGATGGTAGTGAATATTCTAATAAACACACTTATCCCCCCGGAAAATGGTTTTATTATGAACAAGTTTTACAAGTTCCTAACTACATCATTTTTCAACCAGATATCGGTGAATTAGAAATATATCACTTGTATGAAAATGGACACTATAAATTACAATCTCCAGATGAAAATAACCGTTACTGGTTAACTGAAATGGAATTATTTATTGGTGTTTGGCCAGGAAAACGCGAAAACCGTCAAGGTTACTGGTTACGTTGGTGGAATCAAGATGGTAATTTGCTACTTTGGGGTTCTGAGTTAGTGCAGCAAGAACGACTTGCTAAGGAACAAGAACGACTTGCTAAGGAAACTGCCCAACAAGAAGCGAATCAAGAACGACTTGCAAAAGAAACTGCCTTAAAACGCTTGGAAGAGTTAGAAAAACGCCTTCGAGATGCAGGTATTTCCGACTAACTTCCATTGACATCCCCGACTTCTTTAAGAAGTCGGGGATCTTTGATCGCTCAACTTGTACAATAGAAAATAGATTGTTGCGAATTGTATAGTTAAGGATTATAGCTGTCATGGCTGCCGCCGTTTTCATCGAAAATCTCAAAAAAAGCTACGGTAATGTGGTCGCAGTCCAGGATGTCTCTTTTCAAGTGCAACCAGGAGAAATATTTGGACTGCTAGGACCAAACGGGGCGGGGAAAACGACCACTCTCCGGGCTTTGTGTACGCTAACAACCCCTGATACGGGCAAAATTGAAGTTTCAGGCATTTCGGTACTAGATCACCCCAAATTAGCCCGTCAAAGGCTGGGTTATGTAGCCCAGGAAGTAGCTTTAGATAAAGTCCTGACTGGCCGGGAGTTACTACAGTTACAAGCCGCCCTTTATCATCTTCCTGGTAAAGTGATCAAAGAGCGAATTAACACTATTCTCGATTTACTGGGTTTACAAGAATACGCAGATAAAAAAACCGGCACTTATTCCGGTGGTTTACGCAAGCGATTAGATCTGGCTGCGGGTTTACTCCATGCACCCGATGTTTTAGTATTAGATGAACCAACGGTAGGGTTAGATATTGAAAGCCGGGTTGTAGTCTGGGATTTCTTGCGTCAATTGCGGGCTGGGGGAACTACTGTGGTAATTACCAGCCATTATTTAGAAGAGGTTGACGCTTTAGCTGATAGAGTGGCAATTATTGATAGAGGTTTGGTTATTGCTAATGGTACACCTTCTCAGTTAAAAGATCAGGTAGGTGGCGATCGCATCACTTTAAGAATCCGCGAATTTTCACCTCCAGAAGAGGCCGAAACCGCCAAAAACCTGTTAGCAGCTTTACCTTTTGTGCAAGAAATTATCATCAATAGCGCCCAGGGTAACTCCCTAAATTTGGTAGTTACACCGCAAAATGACGTTTTAATCACGATTCAACAGGTGTTAAATCATGCCAATTTACCAATTTTTGGTATCGCCCAATCTCGTCCGAGTTTAGATGATGTTTACCTAGCAGCAACAGGAAAAACCTTAATGGATGCGGAATTAGCTGCTGTGGCTAATCGTGATCCTAAAGCTGAGAAAAAGCAGAATATGAGATAGAGGAAATAGTATTATGTAGGGTGCGTGAGGAGTAAATCCATAACGCACCATGATCATATAATAACCCACACCTTCCCATCAGAATATGTTTTACAAAATCCCACTACTGCTTACACCTCAACCAGAAGGAGGATTCACTGTAACTTCTCCACTCTTACCAGAATTGATTACTGAAGGGGATTCTATGGATGAGGTTTTAGCTAATGTTCAAGATGCCTTGGAATCTGTTATAGAAATGTATGAAGATTTAGGTAAAGAACTTTCTCAAAATCTACAATCTGTAGATCAAAATTCACCAGCTTTGATAGAAACAATTATATCAGTCAGATGAACTATAGAGAAGTTGCTAAAAAATTATCTAGGCTAGGATGTGAAGAAATTCCCAGACGTGGAGGAGGTTCACATAGAAAGTGGTTTAATCCAATGACTCAGCAAGCAACTGTAATTCCTGACTGGAGTGGACGTGATCTAAAAATCGGTACATTACGATAGTATCGAGCATTACTGGCCCTGTTTTTATGGAACTGATTCACAATTCTCAAAATACCCAACGAGTTCGTTGTATAATAAATACAACTAGCCTTATTATAAATTTGCAACGAGTAATGAGTCGTAATAGTAAGCATAGATTCGAGGTTTGGGCGCACCTTTGGCTGTCTCATGAAGATAGAGACCGCATCCGAGATTTTTTTGCTTCAGAGATTGGAGTAAAACCACGTTTTGTTGTTAAAAATATGCACCTTACGGTTTACCATTCACGTAGGATGCTTCCTGATCTTAAGCCTTGCCTGGAAAACGTAGAAGTTATTCTTGACCCTAATGAGACTCGATTTATGGTAATGGCACCAGGTGGTGAGAATCCAAGAGATTATCTTGATCCGGGAAGACGCAAAGTTGGAATTAGAATTCATAGGCAGAGTGCAACTCGACAGGTGATCCTGGGGTTCAGAGAAAGATTAACAAAACTGGAAACAAAAAGAGTATTAGGGACTAGATCACCTAGCTCTCACAAACATAATGCTTTTGGAGCTAGACACTTTCAACCACATATGACTATCCTATGGGCTGGAAGCGGAATAGACTGCGATCTAACAAAAATTGGTGTGCCATTCAGGAAAATGCTTGGAAAATTCAAGTTTGACAAATTCAGCATAGAAATCACAGATTTAGATTTGATGAATGTATCGAAAGACTAGCACGTGATCGGATCATCCTCTAACTGAATTCATACCCTTTTGAGTATTACTTTAATTCCTAACTTTTAATGCCTTTTCCATTAAAAATTCGACTGGACGCATTAATCGCGTGCCAACGACAATGCTGTCTAATACAAACATTTTTTCGTTGTGTATTACAAGATATCTGCCTCTAATTACAACAGATAAAACGATGCTTATTATCAGCGATCGCCCTTTCTCTCTCAATAAGCGATCGCTTTGTCTTTGTAAAAGGGTCGCCCCTACATTGTTTAGCTACTCCACCCGTCGCTCCTTACCATCCAGCAAACAGCTAACAGTCATATCACCCATCACATTAATAGCAGTGCGACAACGATCAAGAAACCAGTCTACTGTCACCAACAAAGCGATATATTGGTAAAATCAAATACCTGATATCCTATTAATGTGTGTATTTTGGGAATTATTTGTTAAAATTTCCTCAACTTACGAATAAATCCTGTGACTATCCAAAATCCCCGACAATCAAGTAATATAAATTACTCTCGTGTTATCCATCTCAGTCATCTAATTGATACAGATATACCCAAATGGACAGGTGATCCTCCGGTAGAATTTACCAGTGTTGCAGAAATTGAAAACGATGGTTATTACCTGCGACGCTTTTCTTTAGGAGAACATAGCGCCACTCATATTAATGCCCCAATAGTTTTGATGGTAATGGTGCAAGTGTTGACAAATACCCAGCAGCATCATTAATATTACCTGCTATAGTTATTAATATTTGCAGACAAGCCGCAGTCAATTCCGATTATGTTTTGACAATTGGTGACATCCAAACTTGGGAAAATGAGTTTGGGGAAATTCCTGTGGGTAGTTTAGTAATACTATATACTGGTTGGCAAGAAAAATGGTTAACCCACATTCCGCACCCCAAACTGTCACAGAGGTAAATTACGTAGAGAAAAAATTAAAGAGAGCATCAAAACAAACATATAAAGTGAAAAAAGGCATTTGAGAAACAGTAAATC